>JANQFN010000111.1 GCA_028277825.1 Desulfarculaceae bacterium | reverse complement strand
CACCCACAGTGTGCAGCTTCCCGGCGGCTTGGGCCAAGCCAGCGGCGGGGACCGCGCCTTTGCCCCGGCCCTGGCCCGGGCGGCCGTGGCCGCAGGCGCCGACGCCGTGTTCCTGGAGGTGCACCCCGACCCGGATCAGGCCCTGTGCGACGGGCCCAACACCCTGCCCCTGGACCAGGCGGCCGGCCTTTTGCAGCGACTCAAGGACCTCCACGCCTTGGTTAGAAACGAGTAGCAAATTATGAGCGAATTTTCCCCGCGCCAAAAGGCGGCCCGAGTCAAACTGTTGATCCTGGATATCGACGGCGTGCTTACCGACGGCCGCGTGGTCTACGACGACACCGGCCGCGAAATCAAGTTCTTCGACGTCAAGGACGGCCACGGCATGAAGCTTCTCATGCGCGCCGGCTTTGAGATCGTATTGCTCTCGGGCCGTAAGTCCGAAGCCAACCGGCACCGGGCCCGGGATCTGGGCGTTGACGAACTCTATGAAGACGCCAAAATCAAGCTGCCCCTGTTGGAAGAAATCCTGGAGAAAAAGGGCCTGGACCCAGAGGAAGTGGCCTTCATGGGCGACGACCTGATCGATTTGCCGCCCATGCGCGCGGTGGGCCTGGCCATGTGCCCGGCCGACGCCTGGGACCCGGTCAAGCAGGTGGCCCACTGGATCGCCCAGCGCCCCGGCGGCCACGGCGCGGTGCGCGAGGCCTGCGAGTTCCTTTTGCAGAGTTCGGGCAAGTGGGAAGAGGTGACCGCCAGGTATTTCTGAGCAGCAGCGGCAAGGGAGACCCCGGTGAGCAAGGACAACAAGCCAGACACCAAAAACCGGGATGAGATTCCGGCGGAAGACGACCTACAAAAATACCTGGACCTGGCCCTGGAGTTGGGCGCCGACCAGACCAAGGTGATAGAGGTGGCCGATATCCTGTTGGAGGACGCGGTGGTCTTCAAGTGTCAGGTGCCTCGCTGCCACAGCTATGGCAAGTCCGCCCATTGCCCGCCGCATGCCCCCCTGCCCGCCGACATTCGCGAGCTGCTCAAGCAATATGAAAAGGCCATCCTGTTCGCGCGCCGGGTGCCCACCGAGGTTTTGTTAAAGGACCGCACCGATTCCCAGCGCCGGGCCGCGTTTCAAAGCATCTATGAGATCGTGAGCAAGCTGGAATCCACCGCCTTTTACGACGGGTTCCATTTGGCCACCGGCTTTGCCGCCGGCTCCTGCAAATCCTATTTCTGCTGGGACCAGGAGACCTGCGCAGTGCTGCAAGGCGGCGACTGCCTGTATCCGGTCAAGGCCCGGCCCTCCATGGAATCGGTGGGCATGAACGTCTTCACCATGATGGCCGACGCCGGCTGGGACATATCGCCCATTGGCAGCGACACCAAGGCTGAAGAGGTCCCCACGGCCACCCTGGTGGGTATCGTCATCATCAAATAAGCGAGCATCAAGGAGAAACACGCATGGCCCACGACCTGGACAAATACCTGCAACTGGCCCGGGAGCTGGGCGCGGACGAAGCCGTGCACCTGGCTGTGGATCATATACCGGTGGACGAGAAGGTCGTGGCCGATTGCGCCGGAGGCAACTGCGAGGGCTACGGGCTTTCCGCCAACTGTCCGCCGCACGCCCAGCCCCCGGCCGAGACCCGCGCCCTGCTGGCGCAATATAAAGATGCCCTGCTGGTGGGCAAGCGCTTTCCTCTGGAGGTCATGCAAAAGGGCTGGGATTCACGGGAGTGGCGCGGGGCCTTTCATAGCATTTATAAGCTGGTGGCCAAGTTGGAAGACGCGGTCCGGGCCGATGGCCACACCCGCGCCATAGCCTTTGCCGCGGGCAGTTGCCGGGCCGCCTTTTGCGCTGGCTTCGATACCTGCACCGTGCTGGAGGGTGAGCCCTGCCGTTTTCCCAAACTGGCCCGGCCCTCCATGGAGGGCGTGGGCATTGACGTGTACGCCGCCATGGAGAAGGCGGGAATCGACTTCACCCGGGTGGGGGAATGGTCTGAAGACGAGGAGGAGATGGTTACCCTGGTGGGTTTGGTGATTGTGCTTTGAGCGGCCCAAGCTAGCATCCCCTCCAAATTGCCCGCCTCATTTAATCATATTTTCCTAACTGCCTTCTTTCTTCTCATGCCCGCAGCCGCTGCCATTGCCGGCCTCAAAAACCTTTACCCGGGAGGGAGGTTTGGTTAGGATGTGGCGCATTTCAACCGATTATTTTGAGGAAAGGCGCGGGCTATGTGGCGGGCAGTAAAAATTGCGGGCATGCTGGCGGCGGCAGCCGCTCTGGCGGGGATGATCATGCTGGCCGGTTGCGCCAAGCCGCCCAAGGGCGTCTACAAGGGCCGGCATTTCAACCCCTGCCATGAAAAAGACGGCAAAAAGGTCTGCTACCAAACCAGCAAAGAGCTGCGCGACGCCTATTGGCATTCGGAAAACGAGGCCAAGATCTTCTGCCGCCAGCAGAACAAGCCCGGCGACCGCTACTGCATCGACCGCGAGGCCCGGCGGGTGCTCAAGCGGGTGTATGGGTACCACTAGAGACTAGTTGACCGGCGCTGCTTGCTGAGAGGCTCGTAAAAGAAGCAGGTAAGAAAAAGGCTGTTTGTTTCTTTCGTTGCTCTAGCGTCCCGTGACTTTCTTTAATAAACAACCCCGCCGCAAGCAGTAGTGAGCGTTGTTGCGGCCTGGAGGCCCGGCCATTTGGCGGCGCTCTCTGAAAGTCAGCGAGGTGGGACTTTAACCAGTTGTCCCGCGCGGACGGACGCCTGGCCGCATCCGCTGGGCGCGTTCTTTTTTTATAAGCCTCTTCTCAGACGAACCGCCGGTTAGTTCCGCACCACCCCCCAGCCCCGCCGGGCCTGACCTGCAGAAAATAGTCGTCATTGCGAGGGAGGGCGGCGAAGAAGCGTTTAAAGGGCGAAAAAGTCCCTCCGCTGTTGTTTGATTCGTTCAAAAATGGAATAAGAAGGTGAATAAGGAAAAAGCAGTTGGGGTATGCGATACGACCCCACCCGCGGCGTGTCGCGTGTCGTTAATTCTTCTGACGGCCGCTGCCCCCGATAGTGCCCAATTGGCCACTTTCCCTTTTTCCAAACCTCTTCCTAAACCAGCCGCTGACTGAGCCCCACTCCATCGCCGCAAAAAAAGGGAGCCCCCTGAATGAGGGCTCCTTGTCTTGATTTCAGTTTTTCGTACTAGGCCGCGGCCTTGTACCCCAGGTCAAAGGCCTTGATGTTGGAGGCGGCAAAGCGCTTCTTGGTCTTGGCCCGGATCACCTTTTTCATGGTCTTGACTGGGATGGGCAAATCCGCCGCGGCGAACAGGGCGCCCAGCATCACCATGTTCAGGCTCAGGGGATTCTTGGCCTCCTCGGCCAGGCCCTGGCCGTCGATGGCCACCACCTTGTCGAGCTTGTCTTTGATGAAGGCCACCGAGTCTTCGGACTCGGGATAAGGCGCCAGGCCGATGGCCACGGTGAACGGCGGCAGGGGCCTGGTGTTGGTGATCACCAGGGTATCCTTGTTGGCCTTGTTCAAAAGGCGCAGGGCCTCCACCGGCTCGAAAGAGACCAAGACGTCGGCCTCGGCCACGCTGACGATGGGGCTGGTGGCCTCGCCCAGGATCACGGCTGATTCCACCACGCCGCCGCGCTGGGCCATGCCGTGGATCTCGGAAACCACCACGTCCTCGCCGGCCTCCAAGGCCGCCTGGCCCAACAGGTTGCTGGCCAAAAGGTTGCCTTGGCCGCCCACGCCCACGAATACTATGCGTTGGGTGCTCATGATACCTCCTTAGCCCTTCACCGGCAGTATGGCGTTCTCAGGACAAATCTGGGCGCACAGGGCGCAGCCGATGCACGCCTGGGTGTTGATCCTGGCCTGGCCCGCCTCCACGAACATGGCCGGACAGGCGATCTTGTTGATACAGTCCATATGCCCTTTGCATTTGTTCTCTCTGATGGCAAAGGGCTTGCGGCTGCGCGGCGCCACCCGCTTTTCATACAGGGGACACAACTCCTGGCTGATGATCACCGAGACGCCCTCGAAGTCCACCGCCGCCTTGATGGCCTTTTGGCTGGCGCGCACCTTGAAGGGCTTGATGGTGGTCACGTGCTCCACGCCCAGGCCCTTGATCAGGGGCTCCAGGGGCACGTGGGTAGTGATGTCGCCGATGGCCTCGGTGTCCACTCCCGGGTGGGGCTGGTGGCCGGTCATAGCCGTGGTGCCGTTGTCCAGGATGACCAGGGTGAAGTTGTGGTTGTTGTGCACCCCGTTGACCAGACCGGTGAGCCCGGAATGGAAAAAGGTGCTGTCGCCGATGAAGGCGATCACCTTTTGGCCGGTGGCCATGGCGATGCCGCCGGCGCTGGACACCGAGGAGCCCATACAGATCAGGAAGTCCGCCGCCTGGATGGGAGGCAACAGGCCCAAGGTGTAACAGCCGATGTCCGTGGGATAGATAGCCTCCTGGCCGTACATCTCCTTGATGGCGTGGTAGGTGGCCCGGTGCGGACAGCCGGCGCACAAGTTCGGCGGCCGGCCCGGCGGGACCGGCATGCCGGCCAGCTTCAACTCGGCGGTGTCTTTGTGTTTGATGCCGAAATAATCGGCGATTGACTGCCTCACCAAACGGGGGGTGTACTCAAAGGCCCGGCTGAAGAACTGGGTGGGTTCGACGTCCACTGACTTGGCCGGCACCTGGCCCTTCATCTTACCGGCGATCTCCACCTTGACCCCGTACTCCTGGGCCAGGGCGCGCACCGCCTCTTCCATGATGGGCTCCAGCTCCTCGACGATCAGGACCTTGTCCACGCTCTTTATGAAGCGGACCAGCTTCTTTTCGGGCAGGGGCCAGCTCATGCCCAAGGTGAAGACCTTGATCTTGGACTTGGCGCCCAGGTCGGCCACCGCGTCTTCCACGTAGCAGGCGCTCACCCCGTTGGTGATCACGCCCCACTTGCCCCGGCCCTTAATGGTGTTGTAGGGGCTCTTTTCGCTGATGGCCTGGGCCTGGTTGTGGATGTTGAGCAGCCTGAGATGCAGGTTGCGGCTCACCGCGGGCACCGTGACCAGCTGCATGGGGGCCTTTTCAAACTTCTTCTGGGTCTTGACCCGGGCCTTTTTTTCAAAGGGCACCGGCTCCCGCGCGTGGTTGACCCGGGTGGTGGTCCTTAAGATCACCGGGGTCATCAGTTCCTCGGAGAGCTCGAAGGCGTATTTGGTCATCTCCTTGGCCTGGGCGGCACCCGAGGGCTCCAGCATGGGCAGACCGTTCAAACGGGCGTAGTAGCGGTTGTCCTGCTCGTTCTGGCTGGGGAACATGGAGGGGTCATCCGCACAGAGGATGACCATGCCCGCGCGGGTGCCCACATAAGCCAGGGTCATCAAGGGGTCGGCAGCCACGTTCATGCCCACGTGCTTCATGGTGCAAAGGGTCTTGAGCCCCGAGGCCGCGGCTCCGGCGGCGCACTCCAAGGCCACCTTTTCGTTGGTGGAGTACTCGAAGTAGTATTTGACCTTGTCGGGGTTCTGCTTCCTGAGGCGGTACAGGGTGTCCGGCACTTCGGACGAGGGGGTTCCCGGATAACAGGTGGCAAAGGCCAGGCCCGCTTCAATGGCGCCGCGCACAATGGCCTCGTTGCCTAAAAGCAGGTGCTTTTTGCCTCCGGATGGGGTCAGGAGAACATCCATGGTTCCACTCTCCGGCCAAATTGTTAGGTGTTTACAGCCTGGCGGGGGGCTCCAAGACCTTGTCGGGACCCCCTTTTTGCGGCTCAGGCCCTTGCTGAACCGCCAGCTGACCGTAGTTACATGTTAGCTACAAAATAACTGCCGTGAATGTAGACGGGTTTGACCGGGTCTGTCAAGGATAAAAGCTCTCTAGCCGGCCTTTCTCAGGACTTGGCCGGGTTTTTTTTTGCCCCTCCCGCAAAAGGCAATTTAGTTTTATTTCTTGGTCAGTTGGGCATTGACTTTGGACCATGCCTGGTTTATGGTCTAGCCGACTTTGAACTGGACTTCACATTTCACCTCAGGTGGTGCCATGGCCAATATCCTAATTATTGACGACGACGACGATTTTCGCGCTGCCACCAGCGCAATCCTCGAAGCTGCCGGACATAGGGTTTTCAGCGCCGCGGACGGCAAAGTGGGCCTGGAAATGGTAAAGGCCGAAGACCCGGACCTGATCATCGTGGACATCATGATGGACTCGATCTATGAGGGTTTCTCGGTAATCACCACCCTCAGGGCCACTCCGGAGTACATGGACTTCAGGGATATCCCGGTGCTCATGTGCTCGGCGGTGAAGCAGATCACCGGCGAGCGCTTTGACATCCCGGCCGAAGCCCGTATTGCCAAGGGTGACGACTACCTTGACAAACCCTTTTCTTCCGATGATTTGCTTAGTAAAATAAATAACTTGCTCGAAGGTTGAGCCCCAGTCCCATGGCTCTTACGCCCCAGGCGCACATTTTGTGCATTGACGATGATGAGATCGCCCGGGAGTCAGCCCAAGTGCTGCTTTCCCGCTGGGGATACCGCGTCTCTTTGGCTGAAAGCGGGGCCGCCGGACTGGAGCTTTTAAAAGAGGACCCACCGGATCTGCTGCTAGTGGATCTGCAGATGCCGGGCATGGACGGCATAGAGGTGCTGGAGCAAGTGGGCGAAATGGACCCCAGCATCGTGTGCATCATGGTCACCGGCCACGCCACCCTGCAGAAGGCGGTGGAGGCCATGAAGCAGGGCGCCTATGATTTCATCCCTAAGCCGTTTCCACCGGATGAATTGAAGCTTGCCGTGGAGCGCGGCCTGGAGCGGAGAGGCCTGATCCTGGAGACCCAGGCGCTCAGGGAAGAAAAGGCTGTCATGGAGACCAACTTCATGACCCTGGTGGCCCACCAGATGCGCTCCCCTCTGGCCGCGGTGCGCCAGCTTCTGGAGGTGCCCGCCAGTCAGGCCCTGGGTCCGTTGCCTCCGGAATACAAGACTTTCATCGACCGGGCCGCCGGGCGGCTGGACCTGTTGGCCCGCACTATAGATACCTGGCTGGCCATGAGCCGCCTGGATGAAGAGGGCATCGCCCAGCGCAAAACCCCGGTGCCCTTGAGCCGCTTGCTGGCAGACCTGGCCGCTCGCGCGGATGCCGACGTTAAGGCCGCCGGGCAAGACTTGGTCATTGAGGCCCCGCCATCAGACCCGACCCTGGAAGTTGACCTGGAAAGCTTGCTGGAGGCCCTGTACAATCTGGCCAGCAACGCAGTCAAATACAACCAGGAGGGTGGCACCATAACCGTTGGCTGCAACCTGCGGGGCGGCCAGGTTGACATCGCCATCAGCGACCAGGGGCCCGGGGTCTCCGCCCAGGAGGCCGCGTTCATATTTGAAGAGTTTTTCCGCTCCAAGCGGCCGGAGGTTAAGGCCAAGCCCGGCACCGGCCTGGGCCTGGCCATAGCCCGGCGGGTGGTGCGGGCCCACGGCGGCGACATCAAGGTTGACCCAGAGTCCGCCCCAGGGGCCACTTTTATAGTTTCCCTGCCCGGTTGAGTTTGCGTGACCGGGCATGAACGGTTGAGGCAAATAAGCCCTTGAGCTAGACCTCAAGGGGCCGGGTGAAACCCAGACACTCAATGGTTTCCCTGGTTGCAAAGCGTCTGAAACAATCAGGTTTGTCCGGGAGGAAAGCCAGCCGCCTAAAACGACCACGCCTTAGGGCACTGGTTTTATTTTTGGAGACCATTGTGGTTTTGTTCACAGGTGAGGCGAGATTCCGGACACTGCCGGCAGGCAATAAGACGCCCGAACGGAGTGCAGTTGCATGAAATTCTCAAGTTGGTTTAAAGGCATCCGTCTGCCCCGACCCCCGGCGGCGGCTCCCCCGGTGGAGTTGCCCGCGCCAGAGGTGGTGTACATCCCCCTGCGCCAACACCGCGGCGCCCAGGCCCAACCCACGGTCGAACCGGGCCAGCCGGTGCAGATGGGCCAGGTGGTGGGAGCCTCGGAGGACTTCGAGTCCACCACGGTGCAGGCCACGGTCAGCGGCACGGTAAAGACCATCAAGGATGTTTCCGACCCGGCCGGCGAGCCGGTGCCCACGGTGGTCATTGCAAACGACGGCGCCGACGCCTGGCTGGATGAGCTGGCCGAGGCTGGGGCTCCCTTCAGCGAGGCGGCCGCAGTGGTCAAGACCCGTCCCACCCGGCTGCTCAAGCGCATCCGCGAGGCCGGCCTGGTGCGGGCCGAGGTGCAGGGCCGTCCCCTGCACGTGGAGCTGACCCCTCCCCTGGCCCCTCAGTCATACCTCTATATGACCGGCATCCCGGTGATGAGGCCCATTGACACCTTGATCATCAAGGCGGTGGACAACGACCCGCCGGTGAGCCCCAACCTGGCCTGCCTGGGCATGGCCGACAGCCAGTTGGAGATCGGCATCTCCGCCCTGGCCCGCATCAGCGGAGCCGAGCGGGTGGTTTTGGCCCTGCCCGCCGGCGCCGACAGCGCGGCGCTCATGGCCATGGCCGCGGCCAATGAATGGGAAACCGCCCAAATCAGCCAGACCCACTACCCCTACACCACGGTGAACCTGGTGGTGCACAGCCTCACCGGCCGTGAGGTGCCCACTCCCTACGGTGAGCCCCGGGACGTGGGCGTGGTGATCGAACCCCTGATCACCGCCCGGGACGTGGGCCAGGTGCTCACCAGCGGCCGGCCGGTGGTGGAGCGCATCTTCAGCGTGGCCGGTGAGGTGAACAGGCCCCAGACCTTCCAAGTGCGCCTGGGTACTCCCATTGGCGAGGTGCTGGCCGCGGCCGGCGGGCCGTCTGAGGCGGGCAAGGTGTTGGTGGGCGGCCCCATGATGGGCCTGGCCCAATTCGACCCCAGCGCGCCGGTCACCCGGGAAACCGAGGGCGTGTTCGTGCAAAGCGCGCGCAACGTGGAGCACTTTGCCGACCAGCCCTGTATCCACTGCGGCCGCTGCGTGGCCGCCTGTCCGGTGAACCTCTTGCCCAGCGAGTTGGGCAAGCTCTGTGAGTATCAACAATTCGAGGACGCGGCTGAGTGCGACCTGCTCAGCTGTATAGAATGCGGCTGCTGCGCCTACGTCTGTCCCGCGCGGCGGCCCATGGTCCACTTCTTGCGCCATGGCAAGCACGAGATCCTGGCCGGGAGGATGGAGTCATGAATGAAAAACTGCTGACCGTATCCACCTCTCCCCATGTCCTGGGCCGCACCACGGTGCGCTCCATGCATGTGGAGTGGCTCATAGCCCTGGCCCCGGCCTTTTTGGTGGGCCTTTACTACTACGGCATGCCCGGCCTGAGCACCGTGGTCCTGGCGGTGGCCGCGGCCCTGGTGGCTGACTACGGCGTGGGCCTGATCATCAAAAAACCGGCCAACTTAAGCGACCTGCACTCTTTGCTGTTGGGCGTGCTCATGGGCCTGATCCTGCCCGCAGGCGCGCCCTGGTGGCTCTGCCTGGTGGGCGGCGCCCTGGCGGTGGTGTTGGGCAAGCTGGTCTTCGGCGGCCTGGGCAACTACCCCATGAACCCGGTGCTGGTGGCCTGGGCGGCCATGGCCATCTCCTGGCCCGAGTCCATGAATTTCTTCCTGGAGCCGGTGCCCCTGGGCAGCGGCGGCGAGTGGGAACAGGCCGAGACCCCGCTGATGCAGCTCAAGGGCGATCCCAGCACTCTGGCCGGGTCCTTTGAGCTAAGCGACCTCTGGCTGGGGGCGGTTCCCTCGGCGGTGGGCGCCGGCGGCACCTGGGCCCTGTTATTGGGCGGCGTCTATCTGATCATCCGCCGCCTGATCCCCTGGCAGATCCCCTTGGGGGTGCTGGCCGGGGCGGTGGCCATGGCCCTGTTGGCCACCTACACCGAGCCCTCCATCCTGGAATTGGAGTTCGAAACCTTTGCCGAACACCTGGATGTGGCCTGGTTCCATCTGGCCACCGGCGGCATCATGATCGCCGCCTTCTTCCTGGCCCCGGAGCCGGTGTCTTCGCCGGTGACCCCCTGGGGCATGTTCCTGTTCGGGGTGGGCGTGGGCTTCATGGCCATCATCGTGCGCACCTGGGGCGGTCTCATGGACGGCGCCTTCTACGGGGTGCTTCTGATGAACGCCGCCACCCCCCTGTTCGACCGCATACGGCCCAAGGTGCTGGGAAAGGTGGTGAGCGGTGCGTGATATCCTCAAAATGGTAGTGGTGCTG
>JANQFN010000082.1 GCA_028277825.1 Desulfarculaceae bacterium | reverse complement strand
GCCATGAACGCGGTGGTCCACCCGGTGCCGGTGGCGGCCGGGCCCTTTGCGGTCTGGGCCAAGGGTAGCGGCCACCAACTCAGTGACGCCCACGACTTGGCCCACGCGGTGGGCGAATACGTCAACGACCCGGCCACGCCCCTGGCCAACTGCCGCCACGGCTCCCTGAACCCGGACTACGACGGTCTGGGCGGCCTGGCCACCATCACCGTGCTGGGCGAGAGCGATAAGATGCCCGAGGTGATGACCGTGGTGCAGCACGGCAGCGAGGGCAACGTCTTGCAGTCTCTGCAGCTGCCGGCGGTGGACTTCAGCCCGGAGCAGGCCTGGGAGTTGGCCAAGGAGTTTTTGGATAGAGTCAAACCCAGCAAGGTGTTTCACGACGAAAAGATCCGCAAGCCCGAATACTGCCCGGATTGCAACGGACTTTTGGTTAGTGTAGCCTCGCCGGAAGAGACCAAGGCTCCCCACTAGACCAAACTGGCTTCCAACTCAAAAAAGGCCCCCACTCATTTGAGCGGAGGCCTTTTGCTTTTGCTTGAAGCCGGACCAGCCTGGCTGGCCGTCCCTTACAGCCAGTCGGTGAGGGAGATGCCTATGCCTATGACGTTGGAATACTCGTTGTAGTCGATCAGGCTCAGCCCGTAACCGTTGAAGTACTGGACGTAACCTTTCAGGTATTTGTAGCTGCCCAGGGGAAAGGACCAGCCCATTTCCACCGCCCCCCGCTGAAAACCGGACTCCAGTTGGTTTCTGAGCATCAGGCTGAAGGTGTTCCTGCCCCATTTGTAGGCCGCGCGGATTTCACCGTGGCCCATAAAATCGGTGATATCGGAGTTGTCGTCGTCATCGTTGTCCTCGGGAATGCGCAACCAGGGTTTCACGGAGATGGCCAAGGGACCCCGTTCTAGGATGAAGTTGGCGTAAACTCGGTTCCAGCTCCGGGAAAGGACCCCGCCGCGGCCGTTGGACTGATGCGCCAGGCCCAGCATGTTGGCCCGGTTTTCAAGGCCCCAGAATTTCCAGGCCGCGTCGAATTGCAGCCAGGCCTCGGGTTCGTGGTTGGTTTCCCGGAAGGGGGAGGAGATCGCCTTGTCATACACCTGCCAAAAGGAACGGTTGGTATAGGCCGCCCACAGGCTGGTCTTGTCGTGGAACAGTCTGACCGCCAAAGGCACCTTGAGGCTTATTTGGAACTGGGCCTCGGTGTCCTTGAAGCTTATGGAGTCGTCGTTGAACTGTTCCCGGTAGGGCGCGGCGTTGTAACCGTGGGAGTTGTAGGCCGCGAACAGGAAATAGTTGGGTCTGTGGGCCATGAGGGTGAAGGGCCTGAGGATGTTGGATTGGTCCGCCGCCAGGCGCTGGTCCACCGCCTGTTCCTCGGGGGGCTGGGCGGTGCCCTGGCCGGCGGCGGCGGCCCGCTTTTTGCACAGGGCGCGGGCCTGACCCAAGGTCATGTCGTCGCTGGCGCTTTTCATGATTTGCAACATGCACTGCTCCATGTCGCTGAGGGCTGCGGCCTGGGAGGGCGCTGCAGAAAATACGCCAACAAACAGGAGAAAAAGGATTGCCAAGGATAATGAATAGACTGATTTCATAGTGTGCTCACCTTGATCGCATGACATCAAAAACGGAGACTGATTCCGAGCCTGGGGTGCCACAGCCGCCCTGCCTGTTTTTTGGGAAAACAGGAAGAAGCGGCGCTGGTTATTTTTTGGGGGGTATCTCGCCGGAATCGGTAAGAAATTTCATCGCCCAAAATTAGGCGACATACTAGTTGCAGAATCTTTTGCAGTCAAGGACAAAGGCGGCCGGGGGGTGTCAAATAAAAAGGCCCCCGCCCTGGCGGGCGGGAGCCTTTTGCAGTTCAGGCTCAGGATGCCTGGTTGGCTTAAGCGGCTTAGTACATGCCGCCCATACCACCCATGCCGCCCATGCCGCCGCCGGGCATACCGCCGGGCATGCCACCGGGCATACCACCGGCCGCCTCTTCCTTGGGAGCCTCGGCCACCATGCACTCGGTGGTCAGAAGCAGGCCGGAAACCGAGGCCGCGTTTTGCAGGGCAAAACGGGTGACTTTGGTGGGATCGATGACGCCGGCCTTCAGGAGGTCCTCATAGACGTTGGTCTGGGCGTTGTAACCCTCCGGGCCCTTTTGGGCCTTGACCTTCTCCACCACCACGCTGCCTTCCTGGCCGGCGTTGAAGGCGATCTGACGCAGGGGCTCTTCCAGGGCGCGTTTGATGATGTCGGCGCCGAACTTCTGCTCACCCTTGACCTTGTCGCGCACTTTGTCGGCCGCCGTGATGCAGCGCAAAAGGGCCACGCCGCCGCCGGGCACGATGCCCTCTTCCACCGCGGCGCGGGTGGCGTTCAGGGCGTCTTCCACGCGGGCCTTTTTCTCCTTCATCTCGGTCTCGGTGGCCGCGCCGACGTTGATCACCGCCACGCCGCCGATCAGCTTGGCCAGGCGCTCCTGCAGCTTCTCGCGGTCATAGTCGCTGGTGGTCTCCTCGATCTGGGCGCGGATGGTGCGCACGCGGCCCTCGAGGTCCTTGCGGGAACCGCCGCCGTCGACGATGGTGGTGTTGTCCTTGTCCACCGCGATCTTCTTGGCGGTGCCCAGATCGGCCAGGGTGGCCGACTCCAGCTTGACGCCCAGCTCCTCGGAGATGACGGTGCCGCCGGTGAGGATGGCGATGTCTTCCAGCATGGCCTTGCGGCGGTCGCCGAAGCCCGGAGCCTTGACCGCGCAGGCATTCAGGGTGCCGCGCAGCTTGTTGACCACCAAGGTGGCCAGGGCTTCGCCCTCGATGTCCTCGGCCACGATCATCAGGGGCCGGCTGCTCTTGGCGATCTGCTCCAACAGGGGCAAGAGATCCTTCATGGCGCTGATTTTCTTTTCGTGGATCAGGATGTAAGGATCTTCCAGGCCGACCTCCATCTTCTCCGGGTCGGTCACGAAGTAGGGGCTCAGGTAGCCGCGGTCAAACTGCATGCCCTCGACCACCTCCAGGGTGGTCTCCATGCTCTTGGCCTCTTCCACGGTAATCACGCCTTCTTTGCCCACCTTGTTCATGGCCTCGGCGATGATGTTACCGATGGTGGAGTCGTTGTTGGCGCTGATGGTGCCCACCTGGGCGATCTCGGTCTGGTCCTTGGTGGCCTTGGACATGCTCTCCAGCTCGCCCACCACGCCGTCGACGGCCTTGTCGATGCCGCGCTTGATGGCCATGGGGTTGTGACCGGCGGCCACCAGCTTGGAGCCTTCGCGGTAAATGGACTGGGCCAGGATGGTGGCGGTGGTGGTGCCGTCGCCGGCCACGTCAGAAGTCTTGGAAGCCACTTCCTTGACCATCTGGGCGCCCATGTTCTCGAACTTGTTCTCCAGCTCGATCTCCTTGGCCACGGTCACGCCGTCTTTGGTGATGTTGGGAGAACCAAAAGTCTTCTCGATGACCACGTTACGGCCCTTGGGGCCCAGGGTGACCTTGACCGCGTTGGCCAGGGTGTCCACGCCCCGCATCATGGCCTCGCGGGCCTTTACGTCGTATTTCAGCTCTTTAGCCATTATTCTTATTTCCTCCGAATTGGATAGATGTTCCTTGAAAATCGGGATGCGGCGCTAAAGAGCCTACTCCACGATGCCCAAAATGTCGTCTTCGCGCATGATCAAGACCTCGTCGCCGTCGATCTTGACTTCGCTGCCCGAGTACTTGCCAAACAGGACGGTGTCGCCTTTCTTGACGGTCATGTCCACCTTGGTGCCGCCCTCGAGAACCTTGCCGGGGCCCACGGCCAGGACCTTGCCCTGTTGGGGCTTTTCCTGGGCCGAGTCGGGAATGATGATGCCGCCGGCGGTTTTGGTCTCCTCCTCCATCCGCTGTACGATCACGCGGTCCTGCAACGGTTTGATCTTCATGCGTCCCTCTCCTTGTCAGTAATTGACTGATATATAAAAATAAAATCCACGAAACCTAAGCCGGGCTCAAACAGCCTGGCCTGTTAGCACTCTCGGCTGATGAGTGCCAACGAAGGAAGAATAAGCACCAAGTGCCCGTTATGCAAGGGGTTGAGGCGATTTTTTTGAAAAAAATTTTTAGGGGTTTTCTGAGTTATAGCCCAAAAACCGCCGGAAGCAACCTCCCTTGGATTTTTCAGGGTTCTCCGGGAGGGCTTAAGGGCCGCTTGCCTAGCTATTTGAAGCCCTTGCCCCCCTTGGCCCCCTGTGCTAGATTTGACCAGCCATGACCCGCCGGCGCCAACCCGACAGCCACTATAAAAGGGCCAAAGCTCAAGGCTTTGCCGCCCGTTCGGTGTTCAAGCTGGCCGAGATGGACAAACGCTACGGGCTGGTCAAGCCGGGGCACAAGGTCTTGGACCTGGGCTGCCATCCCGGCTCCTGGCTGCAATACGCCGGCGGCAAGGTAGGCAAAAAGGGCTCGGTCATCGGGGTGGACCTGCAACCCCCCACCGTGGAGCTGATGCCCTGGGTGGAGTTTGTTCAGGCCGACGTGCTGGCGCTCACCCCGGAGATGTTTGAGGGGAGTGCGCCGTTCGACCTGGTGTTGAGCGACGTGGCCCCGCGCACCACCGGCGTGGCCCATGGTGACGCCTTGGCCAGCCTGGAGTTGACCGAGGCGGCGGTTGATTTGGCCCTGGCCACCCTGAAGCCGGGTGGGTCGCTGTTGGCCAAGGTCTACTTCGGCCCCGGCGTGGACGATCTGATCAGGAGGGTCAAGCGGGCCTTCAAGTTGGGCAAGGGCCACAAACCCGGGGCCTCCCGGGCGGCCAGCCGCGAGATTTACATCCTGGGGCGGGGACTGAAAAACCCATCCGGGAAGCGAAATAAGTAGGGGAGAAAATTATGTCCGGTCACTCCAAGTGGAGCACCATCAAGCGCAAAAAGGGAGCCGCCGACGCCAAACGCGGCAAGGTATTCACCAGGCTCATGCGGGAGATCACCGTGGCGGCCAAGATGGGCGGCGGCGACGTGGAGATGAACCCGCGCCTCAGAACCGCGGTGGCCGCGGCCAAGGCCCAGAACATGCCCAAGGACAACATCGACCGGGCCATCAAAAAGGGCACCGGTGAGCTGGAGGGCGTGTCCTACGAGGAGATCACCTACGAGGGCTACGGCCCCGGAGGCGTGGCCTTTTTGATCGAGTGCCTCACCGACAACAAGAACCGGGCGGCCAGCGATGTGCGCCATATCCTGACCAAGCGGGGCGGCTCTTTGGCCAAGAGCGGCGCGGTCTCCTATCTGTTCGAGTCCAAGGGCATCTTCACCTTTGAAAAGGAGGGCCTGGACGAGGACACCATCATGGAGGCGGCCCTGGAGGCCGGCGCCGACGACGTCAACGACGAGGGCGAGGTCTGGGAAGTAGTATGCGGTCCCACGGACTTCAGCGCCGTCAGCGAGGGCCTGGAGGCCGCCGGCCTGGCCCCGGCCAGCGCCGAGGTGGTCAAGCTGCCCTCCACCGAGGTGGCCATCACCGATTCGGGCGAGGCCTCCAAGGTGCTGGCCCTGATGGAGGCCCTGGATGACGCCGACGACGTGCAAAACGTGTATTCCAACTTCGATATCGACGACGAGCTTTTGGCCCAGATGGAGGGCTAATGCCCTTAGCCCGGATATTTCACGAAGGCCGAACGTCCGGCTTCACCAGCCACCGCCATACGTTGTTGCCGGTTTCGCTCCAGCCTCAATGTAGTTACAGCTACACCTGCGGCTGTCGCTTGCCGGCCGCCTAGTCTGCCGGCGGCTGGTTGTGCCGGGCAGGGGCACAAGACATTCCCAAATGACCAACGGGTTGTTTTACAATCATTTGATGAACAATGGTCGTGGCTCAAATGCCGTCCAACCTTCGTGAAACATCCGGGCTAGCCGCCCCCCTCGTGCTGGGGCTGGACCCCGGCAGCCAGCGCACCGGCTATGCCCTGGTGAGCCCGGGGGCGGGCAACAAGGTCAGGCTGATCGCGGCCGGGGCCATAAGCGCCCCAGCCAAAAAGGACGTGCCCACCCGCCTGGCCGCCATCTTCGACCAGCTCAGCGACCTCATCTCCCAACACCTGCCTGAGGAAATGGCGGTGGAAGGCGTGTTCACCCACAAAAACGCGCGCACCGCCCTGGTCCTGGGCCAGGCCCGGGGCGTGGCCCTGTTGGCTGGAGCCCGGGCCGGGCTGGCCATCTTCGAATACCCCCCGGCCATGGTGAAAAAATCCCTGGTGGGAAACGGCGCCGCCACGAAAGAACAGGTGCGCTCCATGGCCCAGCGCCTGGCCGGAGTTACGGGTAAAAAGCTCAACCTGGACGCCAGCGACGCCCTGGCCCTGGCCCTGACCCATCTGCAGAGCCGCAAACTCAACCGAGCCCTGGAGGGCCTGAAATGATCGCCCTGGTTATTGGCCAACTGGTGCAGCGGAGGCCGGACCACGTGGTGGTAAACACCGGCGGGGTGGGCTACCGCGTGTTCGTGAGTCTGTCCACCTTCTGCGACCTGCCCGAGTGCGGCAACCCGGTGGAGCTTTTGATCCATACCATCGTGCGCGACGACCACATCCACCTCTACGGATTCCTAACCGAGGAAGAATGGGAGGCCTTCGGGCATCTCATCGGGGTGAGCGGCATCGGGCCCAAGCTGGCCCAGGGCATCCTCTCCGGTATTCCGGTGAGCGAGCTATGGGCCGCGGTGCG
>JANQFN010000038.1 GCA_028277825.1 Desulfarculaceae bacterium | reverse complement strand
AGCGGCCTGGGCCAACAGCGGCGAGTCCAGAGCGCTGAGCAGGCTTTGCAAATGCGGTAGGGCCAACAGGGCGTCCTTGAGGGCGCCCAAATCCCGCGGCGTGGCCTGGCCCAGGCTGGCCCGGCCCACCAGGCGGGGCAGGTCGGGCAGGCCGCCCAGGGCCTCGCGCAGGCCGTCCAAAAGCATGGGGTCCAGGCTCAATTCTTCCACCGCCTGGTGGCGGGCCTCGATGGCGGCCAAGTCGCGCAGGGGAAAGCTCAGCCACTGCTTGAGCATGCGTCCGCCCATGGGAGTGACGCATCGGTCCACCGCGTTGAGCAAGGAGCCCTTTTTAGCGCCGCCGGCGATGGAGCGGAACAGCTCCAGATTGCGCTGGGCGGTTGCGTCCAGGACCAGGTGGCTTTCCACCTGGTAGAGGCTCAGGGGTTCGATGTGCTCGGGGCTTTTCTTCTGGGTGGAGACCACCGCCGACCAGGCCAGGGCCGCGGCCGATAGGGCCGGCTCAAAGACCGGGTCGTCGTCATCGGGCAGGCGGCCCTCCAGCAGGCTCTGGGCCTGGGTAGCGGTGGGCGGCCGGCCCAAGCTCAGGCTGCGGGGCAGTTCAGCTCCGGCCGGGCCCAGGTCCATGAGCCCCGGGTGGCCGGCCTGGCTCTCGGCCAGGACCAGTTCGGCCGGCTCCAAGCGGGCCAATTCATCGGCCAGGGCCGGGCCGGGCAACAGGTGGGTGGCGATGAACTCGCCGCTGGCCAAATCCAGGTGGGCCAGGCCCAACTTATCCTTGCCCAGAACCAGGGCGGCCAGATAGCGGTGTTCCTTGGCGGGCAGGTGATTGGGGTCCACGAACATGCCCGGGCTCACCACCCGGGTGATCTCGCGCCTGACCAGGCCCTTGGCCTTTTTGGGGTCCTCCACCTGGTCGCATACCGCCACCTTGAAGCCGGCTTCCACCATCTTGGCCAGATAGGCGTCCAGGGCGCGGTAAGGCACCCCGCACATGGGCACCGGGTCCGGGTGGCCCTTGTCGCGGGAGGTGAGCGCGATGGAAAGGGCCTTGGAAGCCACCACCGCGTCCTCGAAGAACATCTCGTAGAAATCGCCCATGCGGAAAAACAGGATGCAGTCGGGCACCTGCTCCTTGAGTTCCAGATACTGGCGGATCATGGGAGTGTCCCGGTTGCTGCCCCGGGACTTGGCGGCTTTTTGGGGCGGGGATTCGGCCGGTGTTGCAATGGTGGCGCTCATATCGGGTTTGGCCCAATCTTCCTCCCAGGGGATGGCGGATCAGGGGGCCGCGCCTCTTGGCGGCGCGGCCCAGCCTGCCAGAAAAGATATCAAAAAATAGCGGGATAGGCCACCCGGAGGAACCGGTCTCAATGGGAACGCGGATTCATGGTGTCCCACTGGTGGCAGCGGGGGCACTTCCAGGTGAGTTGGTGGGAGACGAAGCCGCACTGGCTGCACTGGTAGCGGGCCCAGTCGCCGTTGATCTGCTTGAGCAACTCTTCATAGGCCTCCAGGGCCTGGCTGCGGTCGCCCTGGGCCAGGAGCACCTCGCCGCGCAGGCGGTGCACATCCAAAAGGTGGGGCGCCTTTTTCACGGCCAGGTTGAGCATTTTCAGGGCGCGCTCGTCATCGTCTTGCTGGTGATAATGCTGGGCCAGGGCCAAAAGGGTGGTCACCGCCGCCTGCTCGGGCTCGATCTCGTCGAAGAAGCCCTCGGCAACCTTTTCGCCCAATTGCTCCTGGGCGTTATTCACCCGCGAGATCACCAAATGGGCGTATTCCGGGGAGAGGCGCACCGCTTTTTTCCACACGTTTAAGGCCCGGCGGGTGCGGCCCCGGGCCAGTTCCAGATCGCCCAGATGCAAATAGGCGTCCAGGCAGTTTTTGTGCATGCTGATGGCCTGGCTCAGAGCCTCCTCAGCCCGGTCCAACTGGCCCGATACCATCAGTTCCTTGCCGTGTTCGGTCTTGTAGTGGGCCAGGACCTCGCGGCTGTCGCTGTGGGTCAGCTTGTCCAGGCGTTTGCGCGCCTCAAAGGCGCGCGGCCAGTCGCGCATCTCCTCATACAGGGTGGCTATCTGGCGGCAGGCCTCTATGTGGCGGGGATCGGTCTTGATCACCTCGTCCAGGGCCTCGGCCGCCCGGTTGAACAGACCGCCTTTTTTATAGTCCAGGCCCAAATCAAAAAGGGCCTGCAAATGCACCGAGGCGTCCAGGTGGGGCCGGGCGATGATGGATTGGCGGATGCGCACCGCCCGCTCTATCTCGCCCTTTTGCCTGAAAAGGTTGCCCAGGACCACGTAGGTCTCCACCGTGTCGGAGTTCAAGGTCACCGCTTTGGTGAACTCCTCGATGGCCTGGTCGGTGTGGTCGGCCATCAGGTGGCTGATGCCCCGCATGAAGGCGTCGTCGCTGGGGCTGCGTTCGGGCTGATCGCCGCGGCCCCCGGCCGCGGAGGCGGTCTCCCGTCCCGAGCGGCCCCACACCCAGCCCAGCAAAAGGCCGCAAAGCACCAGGATCACCACCGCCAAAAGCTTGGCCACGGTGAGGGAGTAGCCGCCTAGGTTTAAAAGGATGGTATCCATCTGCTTATTGCTTTTCTTCGACCTCGCCCAGAGGCGCTATGTCGCCGTTAATGACTTCGGCGCCGTTATCGGCTTCGCTGGCGCTGAAGCCTTCGCTGCCCACCTCCGGCTGGCCGGCCAAGACCGCGTCGCCGGTGACCGGCAGGTTGCGCAGGCTGCTCAACTCGCCGTGCAGGTTGTCCAATTCCTTTTGCAGGGTCTTGGCCTGCTTGCGCAGGCGCCAGCGCTCGGAGATGCCCACCAGGCTGGCGGCCAACAGGCCCACGAAAAAGGCCAACAGGATCACCAGGTAGGTGGCGTGCGGGGTGGATTCGAAACGCAGGAAAAACAAATTCAGGCGTATGGACAAAGGATGGCTCAGCGGGCCGATGTTCTGGATCATGAAGATAATGGCCAGGGCCACTACCGCTGAGAGGACGATGATTTTTATATAGCCCATGCTTACCTCTACTTTAGGTCGGCGAAATAAGGCTTCAGCTTTTGGTACGTGGCCTGGATGTGTTCCGGTATGGAGCGTATGTCGCTTAAAACGGTCATGAAGTTGGTGTCGCCGCTCCAGCGGGGCACGATGTGAAAATGCATGTGTTCCTCGATGCCGGCCCCGGCCACCCGGCCCAGGTTCAGGCCCACGTTAAAGCCCTCGGGGCCCATCACCTCTTTGAGAACTTTGGTGCCCAGGCGCACCGTGGCCAACAGGTCCAAGAGTTCGTCGGCCTCCAGGCCCTCCAGGTCGGGCAGGTGACGTTTGGGAGCCACCAGCAGGTGGCCGTTGTTATAGGGGTACTTGTTCATCATCACCAAGCTGAGGCTGCCCACCCCCAGAACCAGGTCATCGGCCCCCTTGCCGTCGGTGGCCAGGCAAAAAATGCAACCCTCGGGTTTGTCTTCGCCCAGAATGTAGGTCATGCGCCAGGGGGCCCAGAGGTTGTCCATGTACTTTAGTCTCCTACAGCGTGAAAATGTGGCCGGTTATCTCCTGGTCCACTTCCAGCATACCCGCTGTGCCGCTTCCCCGGAAGCCCTTGGCGACCGAACCCGGGTTAAATAATAGTATACCGTCCTTTTTAAGGTTGGTGGGGCGGTGTGAATGCCCAAACACCACCGCGTCCACTTTTCTAAATTCCCGGGCCACGCGCTCGGCCAGCCCGCGGGGCGATCCCCAGCCGTGGATCAGCCCTATTTTAAAGGCTCCGGCGGTGATCACCCGCTTGGTGGGCAGGTTGGCCGCCGCCTCGGGTCCGTCCATGTTGCCCCGCACCGCCAGCACCTCCGGCGCCTCCAAAGCGTCCAGCACCAGGATGCTGGTCAAATCGCCGGCGTGCAGGATCATGTCCACCCCGGCAAAGTGTCGCCGGAGCTTTTCGGCGAACTCCGGCTGGTAACCGGTCATGTGCGTGTCTGAAAGCACCCCGATGCGCAACATGGTTTAGCCCGCTTTCACCGGTTCCAGCTCGACATCTCCCCAGGCGGCCAGCTTGCTGCCGATGATCACTAACGCGCCCAACACGCCGGGGACCTGTTTGACCCAATCCAGGGCCGGGCCCAGGTCGGCCGCGCTGGCCACCCGGTTGCCCAGGGCGGTGGCGCAGGCATCGGCCAGGGCGGCGCCTTTGGCCAGCACCACCGCCGCGTCGGCCTTGCCCTGGGACAGAGAATGGCCCACGGTGCCCGAGCTGGTGGCCACCGACAATGGCATTTTGGCGGCCTCGATTTTCAAGGCCAGTTGGCCGGAGATGGGTGAGTCGCCCGCGCCCAAGCCCACGCTCAGGTCCCGGCCCGTGTCCAGGTACAAATCGCCGCCGTTTTCCACCGCCACCGCGCCGGCCAGTTGGGCCAGGTCTCGGCCCACCGCCTGGGCGATGGCTCCGGCCACCGCGGCCATGGGGCCGGTGCCGGCGGCTTGGCCCGCGGCCAGCATGTCCTTGACCAGATCGGGCGCCAAGGGGTCGCCGGGCAGAGGGGTCAGAGCCTGGGCAAAGCCGGGATGGTCGGCGATGTAGGATTCCAGCCCCCGGCGGTGTTTGATGATCAGATCCACCGCCTCAGCCTCCAAATCGCGGGGGGCCAGAATCCACAGATCGGTCTCCTTGACCCGGGCGCTGAAGGCCTTGAGATCGCCCTGGCCGCGGCTTACACGATAGACTCTTGGTTCATACTCGGCCACCGGCGCTAGGGCTCCCTTAATTATAAGCGACATCCAGGTTACAATTTCCTACTTATAAAACAGGGTCGCGAGGGCTGTCAACGACGGCCGCCCGGCCGGGCACAGGCAAAGCCTGGGAGTCCGTTTGCCCCCCTGGTTCAGGCGGCGTTTCTTGACTTGATTTGTGCAATCAGCTATGTAGGGTTGATCAGCCTGCGAGAGGAGGGGCATGAAAAGCCGCCGTCTGGCCCGGCTCATGGACATCATCTGCGACATCAAGGCCCATCCCCGTCGCAGCCCCGACGACATGTGCCGCCGCCTCCAGATTTCCCGCCGCCAGTTCTACAAGGACCGCGACGCCTTGTTGGACATGGGCTTTGGCTTTCATTTTTCGCGGCGGCGGGGCGGGTTCGTTTTGGACAAGGAGCTGACCTTCAGCGTCAGCGGGCTCTCCCTGGCCGACCTTTTCGCCTTGATCCTGGCGGTCAGGGAGTTGACCCGTTTGAGCGATTTTTCCCTGGCCATGGGCGCTTTGGCCGGGCTGCGCACCCTGGTGGGTCAGCTGCCCGAATCGGTTAAGCCGGTATTTGAGGATGCGGTGGATGGGGTGGTGGTGGCCGATGGCTTCGGCTGCGACCCCGGCGTGCTCTACACTTTGGAAGAGTCTATCGCCAAGCGGCATCAAGTGGTTTTGTTCATGGACATTGGCACTGGCAATCAACAGCTATCGGTGGCTCCCAAGAGACTTTTCTTGCGGGAGGGGACTTTGTTCCTGGAGGCAAAGGGAGACGCCTTGGGCGAAGACGGTTTGGTGGCCCTTTCCAGAATAGACAAAGTTATAAGCATGCCGATGTTTAAAAACAAAGACGCGGACATTAACACTCCAGCCAGGTAGAATTCCGGTCGATATCGCGGGCCGGGCGGTCTGGCTGCCAGGGCCCGATGGAGGAATATTGCATGCATGAGGTGGTGATCGCCAGCGCCTGCCGCACACCGGTGGGCGCCTTTCTGGGCGCTTTGTCGTCCTTTTCCGCCACCGAGCTGGGGGCCATGGTGATCAACGAGTCTCTGGCCCGCGCCGGCCTGACCGGCGACCAGGTGGACGAGTGCATCATGGGCAACGTCTTGCCCCACGGCCTGGGCCAGAACCCGGCCCGCCAGGCGGCGCTCAAGGCGGGGCTGCCCTATGATGTGGGCTGCATCACGGTGAACAAGGTCTGCGGTTCGGGCCTCAAGGCGGTGATGCTGGCCGCCCAGGCGGTGGCCTGCGGCGACGCCTCGGTGGTGGTGGCCGGCGGCATGGAGTCCATGTCCAATGCGCCCTACATGCTGCTTGGCGCCCGCAAAGGCTATCGCATGGGCGACGGCAAGGCAGTGGACGCCATGATCTGCGACGGCCTGTGGGACCACATCAATGACTTCCACATGGGCATGAGCGCGGAGCACTGCGCCGAGAAATACGGGGTGAGTCGGGAGGATCAGGACCAGTTCGCCTTTGACTCCTACGTCAAAAGCCTGGCCGCCCAGGGGGAGGGCCGCTTTGAGGAGCAGATCATGCCCGTGGAGGTACCCCAGCGAAAGGGTGATCCCCTGGTGGTGGACCAAGACGAGGGGGTCATGGCCTCGGACCTGGCCAAGCTGGCCAAGCTTAAGCCGGTGTTCAAGCCAGAGGGCAGCGTTACCGCGGGCAACGCCTCCAGCCTCAACGACGGCGCCGCCGCGGTGGTGGTGATGTCCGCTGACAGGGCGTCGGAGCTGGGCGTCAGGCCCATGGTCAAGGTGGGCGCCCAGGGCTCGGGCGGCATCGAACCCAAGTACGTGCTGGTGGCGCCGATCAACTCCATTCCCAAGGTGTGCGCCAAGGCCGGCCTGGAGCCCACGGGCATCGACCTGCACGAGGTCAACGAGGCCTTTGCCGCCTCTTCGGTGGCCGTACAACGGGAGCTGGGCCTGGACCCGGATAAAATCAACATCTTCGGTGGGGCCATCTCCATCGGCCACCCCATCGGCGCCTCGGGCGCGCGGGTGCTAAACAGCCTGATTTACGCCATGAAGGACACCGGCGCGGCCATTGGCATGGCCAGTCTATGCCTGGGCGGCGGCGAGGCGGTGAGCCTCATTTTGGAAAACATGTGATTCGCCGCTGGTTAGCGCGGCGTTTTTAAAAGACAACACGGCATTAGAAAGCGAAATACTTAGGAGCTAGCAATGAAACAAGCGGTTATCGTGGGCGCGGCCCGCACGGCGGTGGGGCGCTTCGGCGGCATGTTCAAGGACGTCTCAGCGGTGGACCTGGGTATCACCGCCGCGGCCGAGGCCATCAAGCGGGCGGGGGTGGACCCGGCCCAGATCGACGAGTGCATCCTGGGCAACGTGCTGGGCGCCGGCCTGGGCCAAAACGTGGCCCGCCAGGTGCAGCTGGGCGCGGGCATGCCGGTGGAGTCCAATGCCTTCACCATCAACAAGGTCTGCGCCTCGGGGCTCAAGAGCGTGATGCTGGCTGCCCAGGCCATCATGGTGGGCGACTGCCGCATGGTCCTGGCTGGCGGCACCGAGAACATGAGCCAGGCGCCCTACTTGTTGCCCCGGGCCCGCTGGGGCCTGAGGATGGGCGACGGCAAGGTGGTGGACTCCATGGTACACGACGGCCTGTTCGACATCTTCAACAAGTACCACATGGGCATCACCGCCGAGAACGTGGCCGAGAAATACGGCATTTCCCGCGAGGACCAGGATCAGTTGGCCCTGACCAGCCAGCAGCGGGCCCAGGCCGCCATCGAAGCCGGGCGTTTCGCCGATGAGATCGTGCCGGTGGAAGTGCCTCAGCGCAAGGGCGATCCCAAAATCTGCGACACTGACGAGCACCCCCGCTTCGGGGCCACCAGCGAGGCCCTGGCCAAGGTGCCGCCGGCCTTCAAGAAGGACGGGACGGTGACCGCGGGCAACGCCTCGGGCATCAACGACGGGGCCGCCTGTGTGGTGGTCACCAGCCGCGAGTTGGCCGAGGAGCTGGGTCTGGACATCCTGGCCAGCATCAAGTCCTACGGCTGGGGCGGGGTGGACCCGGCCTACATGGGCATCGGGCCCATTGCCGCCACCAAGGCCGCCCTGGCCAAGTATGACGGCAAGGTGGAGGACATCGAGCTGATCGAGGCCAATGAGGCGTTCGCCACCCAAGCCCTGGCGGTGATCAACGAGCTGGGTTTCAATCCGGACATCGTCAACGTCAACGGCGGGGCCATCGCCCTGGGTCACCCCATCGGCGCCTCGGGCTGCCGCATCCTGGTAACCCTGCTGTACGAAATGATGAAGCGCGACGCCAAGCAGGGCCTGGCCACCCTGTGCATCGGCGGCGGCCAGGGCGCGGCCCTGGTGCTGGAAAGATAGCTTGCTTTAAGCGATTAGCCTTACGAGGGAGCGAATAATGGCATTTGAAACCATATTGTTTGAAACCGAGGGGCCTTTGGCCATCATCACCGTGAACCGGCCCAAGGCGCTGAACGCCCTGAGCCCCCAGGTGGTGGGCGAGCTGGAGCAGGCCATCAAAGATATCCGGGACAGCGACGACATCCGGGCGGTGATTCTCACCGGAGCCGGGGACAAGGCCTTTATCGCTGGTGCTGACATCGCGGCCATGAGCAAGATGAGCCCCCTGGAGGGCCGCGCCTTTTCCCGCTACGGTCAGGACGTGCTGTTCTCCCTGGAGAAGCTGCCCCAGCCGGTGATCGCCGCAGTCAACGGCTTCGCCCTGGGCGGCGGCTGTGAGATCGCCATGGCCTGCGACTTCATCTACGCAGCGGACAGCGCCAAGTTCGGCCAGCCCGAGATCAATTTGGGCATCATCCCCGGCTTCGGCGGCACCCAGCGCCTGAGCCGCCTGGTGGGCAAGGGCTGGGCCAAGGAGCTGTGCCTCACCGGCGCCATCATCGGCGCCGACCAAGCCGCGGCCATCGGCCTGGTCACCCGGGTCTTCCCGGCCGAGGAATTGATGGAGGCGGCCAAAAAGACCGCCCTGGGTATGGCGGCCAAGGGCCGGGTATCGCTCAGGGCCATCAAGGAGCTGATCGACAACGGCTATGACATGTCCCTGGAGCGGGCCATCCCCATGGAGGCGGAGAACTTCGCCACCTGTTTCGCCAGTCCGGACCAGGCCGAGGGCATGACCGCCTTTTTGGAGAAACGCAAACCCGATTTCAAGGGCGGCTTGAACGACTAGACCAACCGTGCCGGGCCGGCTGGCGGTCCGGCGCGATTTAATGACAAGGTGTGAAGATGGATTTTGCTCTCACTGAAATTCAACAGATGGTCAAGGACACCGCGGCCCGCTTTGCCGACGAGGAATTAAAGCCCAAGGCCGCCGAGTTCGACCAGAGTCACGAGCACCCCCAGGAAGCCTGCCGCGCCCTGGGCGAATTGGGCTTCATGGGCATCACCGTGCCTGAGGAGTACGGCGGCGCCGGTCTGGACTACATCTGCTACGTGCTGGCCCTGTCCGAGATCAGCCGGGGCGACGCCTCGGTGGGCGTGATCATGAGCGTGAACAACTCGCTTTACTGCTTCCCGGTGATGACCTTTGGCAGCGAGGAGCAGAAAAAGAATTTCCTGGTGCCGGTGGCCAGCGGCCAGACCGAGGGCTGCTTTGGCCTCACCGAGGCCGGGGCCGGCTCCGACCCCTCCGCCATGCGCACCACCGCGGTCTTGGACGGCGATGAGTGGGTGCTCAACGGCGAGAAGAAGTTCATCACCAATGGCAATGTCTCCGGTTACGCCGTGATCGCAGCGGTTACCGACAAAGAGGCGGGCTACAAGGGCATCAGTTCCTTTATCGTGGACCTGGAGAACACGCCGGGCTTCTCAGTAGGCCGGGTGGAGGAAAAGCTGGGCATCAGGGCCAGCGGCACCGCCGAGCTGGTGTTCGAGGACGCGCGCATCCCCAAGGGCAACCTTTTGGGCGAACCCGGCGACGGGCTCAAGCAGATGCTCACCACCCTGGACAGCGGCCGCATCGGCATCGGTTCCCAGGCCTTGGGTATAGGCCGGGCGGTCTTGGAAGAGGCCATTGTGTATGCCAACGAGCGCGAGCAGTTCGGCAAACCCATCTCCGCCTTCCAGGCCATCCAGTGGAAACTGGCTGACATGGCCACCGCCCTGGACGCATCTGAGCTGCTCCTGTTCAAGGCGGCCTGGATGGAAGACAACCACAAGCACTTTGAGAAGCAGGCGGCCATGGCCAAGATGTTCGCCTCGGACTCGGCCATGAACGCGGCCATTGAGGGCGTGCAGATTTTGGGCGGCTACGGCTATTCCCAGGAATATCCCATGGAGCGCCACATGCGCGACGCCAAGATAACCCAGATTTACGAGGGCACCAACGAGATCATGCGCCTGGTGATCGCGCGCAATCTGCTGAAGGGCAAGTAAGAGGTTGGGAAAAGGGGCGGCAGGGCAGGTTTTCAATCCCCGGCTCCGCTTCATGAATAATGGGCTTGCCCCGAGCCCTGCCCAAAAACGGCGGAATGGGACAGCGTGAGACTCAAACGTCACGCTTGAGCGAGCGTTGAACCATTCCGGAAAAGTTTTTTGGGAAGGGGTGCGGGGAAATCCTTAAGGGTTTCCCCGAAAGCGAAACACATGACAGCACAAGAAAGAGCAGACAAGGTCCTGGCCGGCGACGTGAGGGCCATCGCCCGCTTGATGCGCGACATCGACGACGGCCATCCCGGCTGGATGGAGGTGCTCAAGCTGCTCTATCCCTACAGCGGGCGCTCGCGCATCATCGGGCTCACCGGCTCGCCCGGGGTGGGCAAGTCCACCCTCACCGACGAGCTGGTGGGTCTTTACCGCGCCCAGGGTAAGACCGTGGGCGTGGTGGCGGTGGACCCCACCAGCCCCTTTAGCGGCGGGGCCATTTTGGGCGACCGCATCCGCATGCAGCGCCACGCCATTGACGAGGGCGTGTTCATCCGCTCCCTGGCCACCCGGGGCCACTTCGGCGGCATCACCGCTTCCACCCGGGGGGTGGTCACGGTGATGGAGGCCATGGGCAAGGACGTGATCCTGGTGGAGACCGTGGGCGTGGGCCAGGACGAGGTGGAGATCGTGCGCATGGCCCAGACCACGGTGATCGCCACCGTGCCCGGCCTGGGGGATGACATCCAGGCCATCAAGGCCGGCATCCTGGAGGCGGGCGACGTTTTTGTGGTAAACAAAATGGACCGGGACGGGGCCGGCCGCACGGTGACCGAACTTAACAACATGTTGGCCCTGAGCGGTGGGGCGGAGCACCGGGCGGGCTGGGAGCCGCCGGTGCTGTTGACCTGCGCCCTGGACGGACGGGGCCTCGGTGACTTGGTGGAGGCCCTGGAGGGACATTGGGCGGTGCTCAGCGCTGACGGCGGCCGACTGCTGAAACAGCGCCGCCGCGAGGGTGCCCGCCGGGAGCTTTTGGACCTGATCCAGACCGGAGTGATGAAACGGCTCATGGACCGCCTGCAGGACGACGAGGGCCTGGAGGCCATGGTGTCTGAGGCGGTATCGGGCGAGACCGACCCCTATACGCTTTCGCAAAAGGTAATCAATCTGGCGCTAAATAATGAGTAGCGCCCCATCGGGGAGGAGCAAAGCATGGCTCGTGAGATCAAACGACAATCCCTGGGACAACGCATCCGGCGCCTGCGCGAGAGCCGGGGGCTCAGCCTGGATACCCTGGCCAATGAGACCGGCCAGGCCTTGGAGACCCTGGCCCAGATCGAAAAGGACGAGATGATTCCGCCGGTGGCCATGCTTTTGACCCTGAGCCGGGCCCTGGAGGTGGACAGCGGCGAGCTCTTAAAGGACGAAGAGGAGAGCGAGGCCGCCGAGCGCCGCGCCGAGGCGGTGAAGGTGCGCACCGACCGCTACTCCTACCGGGTGCTCACCCCTGAGGCCATGAACCGGCACCTCAAGGGCTTTCACATCACCATCGACCCGGAGAGCGACCTCAAAGGCGCCGGCTACCAGCACGAGGGCGAGGAGTTCATCTTCGTGCTCAAGGGCCAGGTGAACATCAAGGTGGGCGAGAACCTCAACGAGCTCAAGGAAGGGGAGAGCCTGCACTTCAACTCCAATTTGGTGCACAAGCTGTCCAACCCCGGCGACAGCGTCACCGAGTGCTTGGTGGTGCTCTATACTCCTTAATACCTGGAGACGGCCATGGCCTTTGTGCTGACCGAAGAGCAGGTCATGATCCAGACCCTGGCCCGGGATTTCGCCCGCGAGGTCCTGATGCCCACCGCCGCCCAGCGGGACCGCACTAAGGAGTTCCCCCGCGACAACTTGTTGAAGATGGGTGAGCTGGGCTTCATGGGCATGATGGTGCCGCCCACCTACGGCGGCGTGGGCCTGGACACCATGAGCTACGCCCTGGCCCTGTCGGAGATCGCCTACGGCTGCGCCTCCACCGCGGTAGTGATGAGCGTGCACAACTCCATCTGCTGCGAGGCCATCAACCGCTTTGGCAGTGACGAGCAGAAGCAGGATTGGCTGCCCCAGATGGCCACCGGCGAGTGCATCGGCGCCTTTGCCCTCACCGAACCCGGCGCCGGCTCCGACCCCAGCGCCCAGCGCATGCGCGCCGAGCTCAAGGGCGATGAGTGGGTATTAAACGGCTCCAAGCAGTTCATCACCACCGGCCAAAACGCGGGCGTAACTATCGCCACCGCGGTCAGCGACAAGGCCAAGGGCCATAGAGGCATCAGCGCCTTTTTGGTGCCTCAGGGCGCGCCCGGCCTGATCATCGGCAAGGTGGAGGACAAGCTGGGCTTGAGAGCCAGCGACACCGTGCAGCTCATTTTTGAAGACTGCCGCATTCCAGCCGGCAACCTGTTGGGTAAGCCGGGCATGGGATTTAAGATCGCCATGGTCTGTCTGGACGGCGGCCGCATCGGCATCTCCGCCCAGTCGGTGGGCGTGGCCACCGCCTGTTTGGACGAGGCCATAGCCTTTACCAAGGAGCGGGAGCAGTTCGGCCGGCCGGTGAGCGACTTTCAGGGCCTGCGCTGGAAGATGGCTGACATGGCCACCCAGATCGAGGCCGCCCGCATGATGTGCCTCAACGCGGCCTCCTTGAAAGACCAGAACAAGCCTTACTCCATGCAGGCCTCCATGGCCAAGCTGTTTGCCAGCGAGATGGTGCAGCAGGTGGCGGGCCAGGCCATCCAGATGCATGGCGGCTACGGCTTTTCCACTGAGTATGACGCCGAGCGCCACTACCGCGACGCCCGGGTGTTCACCATCTACGAGGGCACCAGCGAGATTCAGCGCATCGTGATCAGCAATAATTTGTTGGGCCCGCCGACCACGCGTTAAGAAAAAAAGAAAAGAGGGTGGGGAAGGGACGCCGTGGGGTTCGGTGCCCCCCTTTTCGTTGGCATTGAGATTGGCCTTTTACGGCATTTATTGTTTGTCCAGAAAAGACGTCATTGCGAGCCGCGCCGCTGACGAGACCGCGTTTGAATGAAATCGCAAAAGCGGCGCGGCGTGGCAATCTTCCCTTTACCTGCAGGGTCCGATGACAATTGGGAAACCGAAGATCGCCACGTCGCAGCGGAGCCACTCTTCCTAGCGACACTACTTATTGTTGATGCGTTTGGTGCAAAGATGCGTTTGGTGCAAATCAGGTGACGGGAACGCCCGCTATAAAACAGCAAGTGTTGTCGTAGCGAGCGAAGCGAAGCAATCTCTGCTACAAGGACAGCATTTCGTTGAACGCAAGCACCCGCAACAAGCCCTTTTGGCCATTGCTCCTCGCGATGACCACTATTTCTGGATTAGGGCTTATTCAAACGGCTTGCTGGTGTAGCGGAAGGCGCGCAGGATCTTCTTCTCATTGTCAAAGGTGAGGTACAAGCGTTCCTTGACCAGCCCGGCGGAGCGCTCCTTGAGCCAATAGGCCGTGAAGTACTCCTTGCCCTCGGACTTGCTGGTGGGCTGGCCCCAGCGGATCACGGCTTCTTCATAGGTGAGCTTGCCGATCTCGTTGTTCAGCGTGGTCTCCACCGCGCCGAAGCGGCTGGGCTCGGCGCAAGCGGTCATGAGCGCCAGTCCCATAATCAGCACGGTCGCGATGAGTCTGGCATACATCGGCAACTAATCCCCGGACAACACCGGCTCCACCACCGGTTGGCCGAACAGGGCGTTGACCTGGTCCATCAGCTCCGGCGAGGGATCAACCCGGTACTGGTCGGGCAGGGCCAAAATGGCCGCGCCCTTGCCCGGCACCTTGAGATGCAAAGACACCCGGCACTTGCCCCGGTGTTGGCTCAGGGTCTGGCGTAAGAGCACCAACTGCTCCCGGGTCAGGCCCGGTGCCTCCACCTTGAGGCGCAGGCGGTTGGTCATGCTGCGCGCCGCCTGGTTCAGAGGCTCGATGCGGCTGGCCTTGACCTTCACCCCCCGCTCGTCCTTGTCCACCGTGCCCTTGATCATCAGGGGCTGGTCGCTCTTGATGTGCCCCTCGGCCTCGCCGTAGCAGTCTGGGAAACAGATCAGCTCCACGGTGCCCTTAAGGTCCTCCAGGTCCACAAAGGCCATGCGGTCGCCCTTTTTGGTGACCTTTTCCTTGATCTTGGCCGCCACCCCGGCCAGATGCACGGTCATGCCGTCAGATGCCGCGCGCACGCTGAGGGTGTCCAGGGTGCCCAGGCGCTTTATCTGGTCGGCGTATTCGCTCAAGGGGTGCCCGCTGATGTAAAAGCCGATGGCCTCTTTTTCATAGGCCAGCATGTCCGCCTCACTCCAGGGAGGCACCGCCGGCAGCGCCGGTGCGGACGGCCCGCTGCCCGAATCCACAAAGGCGTTGAACATGGACTCCTGGCCGGCGGCGCGGTCGCGGCCCAGCTTCTGGCCATGCTCCAGGGCCTCGTCTAGGACCGCCATGAGCTGGGAGCGGTGGGCTCCGGTAGAGTCAAAGGCGCCGCACTTGACCAGGCTCTCCAGCACCCGGCGGTTGACCTTTCTCAGGTCCACCCGCTCGCAGAGGTCGTGCAGGCTCTCAAAGGGTCCGCCTTCTTCCCGTGCCTGCAGGATCGACTCCACCGCGCCCAGGCCGACGTTTTTCACCGCGGCCAGGCCAAAGCGGATGGCATCCTGGCTCACCGTGAAGTCCCGGCCCGAGAGGTTGATGTCCGGCGGCAGCACGGTGAGTCCGTGTTCACGGCACTCGCCGATGTGGGCCATCACCTTGTCGGTGTCGCTGACCTCGCTGGTCAACAGCGCGGCCATGAACTCCAAGGGGTAGTGCGCCTTCAAATAAGCGGTCTGAAAGGCGATCAGGGCATAGGCCGCCGAATGGGACTTGTTAAAGCCGTAGCCGGCGAATTTCTCCATCAGGTCGAAAATCTCGGCGGCGGCCTTGCGGTTGACCCCGTGGTCCAGGGCGCCCTGCTGGAAGCGCTCCCGCTGCTGAGACATCACCGCCGGGTCCTTTTTGCCCATGGCCCGGCGCAGGATGTCGCCCTCGCCCAGGGAGTAGCCGGCCAGGGTGCCGGCGATTTCCATTACCTGCTCCTGGTAGACGATGACGCCGTAGGTCTCCTTGAGGATCGGCTCCAGCTCGGGCAACAAATAGGCGGTCTTTTTGGTGCCGTGCTTGCGGGCCACGAAGTCGTCCACCATGCCCGACTCCAAGGGACCGGGACGGTACAGGGCCACCAGGGCGATGATGTCCTCAAAGGTCTCGGGCTTCATCTTGACCAAAAGCTCCTTCATGCCCGAGGACTCCAACTGGAAAACGCCGGTGGCGTCCCCCCGGGACAAGAGCTCATAGGTGGCAGCGTCCTCCATATCGGCGGCTTCGATGTTGAACTCCGGGTCCCGGTTCTGGCGCACCATCTCCACGGCCAGATGGATCACGGTGAGGGTTTTTAGGCCCAAAAAGTCGAACTTGATCAGCCCGGCCTTTTCCACGCACTTCATGTCGAACTGGGTGACCACCGATTCATCCGCCGGGTTGCGGTACAGCGGCACCACTTCATTCAGCGGTACGTCGCCGATCACCACGCCGGCGGCGTGGGTGGAAGCGTGGCGGGGCAGTCCCTCCAGGGCGCGGCCGATGTCGATGAGCCTTTTAACCTGGGGGTCCTGTTTGGTCAGTTTTTTCAGGCGCGGTTCGGCCTTGAGCGCCTCGGCCAGGGTGATGCCCAGCTTGGTGGGGATCAACTTGGCGATCTGGTCCACTTCGTTGTAGGGGATGTTCATGGCCCGGCCCACGTCGCGTATCACCGCCCGGGCCTGCATGGAGCCGTAGGTGATGATCTGGGCCACCCGGTCGTGCCCGTATTTTTCGGTGACATAGTCGATCACCTCGGGCCGGCGGGTGTAGCAGAAGTCCACGTCTATGTCGGGCATGGACTTGCGCTCCACGTTCAAGAAGCGCTCGAAGATCAGACCGTAGCGGATGGGGTCTAAGTCGGTGATGCGCAGGGAATAGGCCACCAAGGAGCCGGCGGCCGAGCCCCGGCCCGGGCCCACGGGGATGTAGCGGTCCTTGGCCCAGTTGATGAAGTCGGCCACCACCAGAAAGTAGCCGGCAAAGCCCATCTTGCACAAAACATCCAGCTCATAGGCCAGGCGCTCGCGGTACAGGGCCTGGTCCACTTCGCGGCCCTGGTCGGCAAGCTCCTTGAAACGTTTTCTAAGGCCCTTGCCCGACTCCTGGCGCAGGCGGTCCTCGGCGGTCTCGCCGTTGTCCAGAGGGAACACCGGGAACCTGAGCTGACCCAGGGGGATCTCCACGTTGCAGCGTGCGGCGATGTCCACCGTGTTGGACAGGGCGCCGGGCACCTCGCCGAAGAGAAGCTCCATCTCCTGGGGTGACTTGAAATAGATCTCATTGGAGAGCTTCATGCGGTCGGCCTGGTCCACGGTCTTGCCGGTCTGGATGCACATCAAGACGTCATGGGCCTCGTGGTCGCCGCGGTTCAAGTAGTGGCAGTCATTGGTGGCCACCAGGCCCAGACCCAAACGCTGGGCCAGGTCGATCAGGCCGGGGTTGACCTTTTTCTGCTCGGCCAGGCCCGCGTCCTGCAGCTCCAAAAAGAAATTGCCCTCGCCCATGATCTCGGCCAGCTCCATGGCCGCGGCCTCGGCCTGGTCCAGGCGCTCAGCCATCAAAAGGCTGGGCACCTTGCCGTGCAGGCAGGCCGACAGGGCGATGAGCCCGTGGCAGTGCTGCCGGAGCAAGCTCAAGTCAATGCGGGGCCGGTAGTAAAAGCCCTCGGTGTAGCCGGCGCTGACCAGGCGCACCAGGTTCTGGTAGCCGGTGAGGCTCTTGGCCAAGAGCACTAAATGGTTGGAGCCGGTCTGTCCGGGCCGGTGCTCCTTGTCGCGGCGGTCGCCGGGCGCCACGTAGACCTCGCAGCCGATGATGGGCTTGATGCCGGCCTTTTGCGCCTCCTGCTGAAAATGCACCGCCCCGAACATGTTGCCGTGGTCGGTGATTGCCACCGAGTCCATGCCGAACTCTTGGGCCTTGGTCATCAGGTCTTTGAGACGGATGGCCCCGTCCAGGAGGCTGTAGGCGGAGTGGCAGTGCAGATGGACAAAAGAGGGCGTCATAGATGCTGCCTTTGCGTCCGGCTGTTCCGGGGCATCCAGGGTGTATTCAATGGCGGCCGGTGGTTTTCTGCGGCCGTTCTTTTTGAAACGATCTACTATTCCCATTTTAAAGAATTATCCACGGCCCAAGTTGCTATTCAATATGACCGCCGGGACAACGCTTCAACGCGCCCGCGAGCATTCCTAGTTAGCCAATCGTAAGAATGAATGTTTATTTTTTGTTGCTTGCTTAGCTGTCTTCTCCGCTCATTTGTAGCTGGATCTATGGTGTCAGAGCGGCCGATAAGGATAAGGCCGTTAAGGTCAGGGTCAATATCCCTCAAACCCAGGCCGTCGGCTTTGCGATTTCTTGATGTATAGTTTTGGTTGTTTTTTAACCACGCTCTCCAGTCAGTTATCTGTCTGATAGCGTGGTTCAATTTTGCTGAGACATCTCCATTTTTATTGAACATTTTGTCTTTAGGGCCCTCCAGCTCAACGGCTGTCCAATGAAAACCCATGGAATCTCTCTCACCAATCACAAAGTCAGTTACATAGTCAGAGCCTAATCTTTTTTGAGGAATCACCCACCGTCCGTGACCTCCCCCTAAGTATTGAATGAGAACAATTGGATTGCTTTCAAGATACTCCTGCAAGTTTCTTTCCTTGGTGGCCATTTCTAGGTGACTCTCGAATTTTTCGACGTCTTCTACGTTTATTTCATTCCACCAAACAAAAAACTCCCTTAGGGGTAAATTTTTTTCAAAGTCCTCCTTACTTGCTCGCTTAAAATGCACTGGTTAGGTATCCGTGAACATTGTCCAGAGACTATTCCCATTCGATCGTACTAGGTGGTTTCGAACTGATATCCAGCACCACCCGGTTGATTCCCTGCACTTCGTTTATTATACGGCTGCTGATCTTGGCCAAGACCGCGTAAGGCACCCGGGTCCAGTCCGCGGTCATGGCGTCCACGCTGTCCACGATCCTCAGCGCGGCCACGTCCTCATAGGTGCGCTCATCACCCATCACCCCCACGGTCTTGACCGGCACCAACACGGCAAAGGACTGCCACACCTTGGTGTACAGCTCCTCGGCGCGCATCTCCTCCTGTACGATGGCGTCGGCCTCGCGCAGGGTCTTGAGCCGCGCGCGGGTCACCTCCCCCATGATGCGGATGGCCAGTCCCGGGCCGGGGAAGGGCTGGCGGCTGACGATGGATTCGGGCAGACCCAGCTCACGGCCCACCTCGCGGCACTCGTCCTTGAACAGCTCCCTGAGCGGCTCCACCAGTTGGAGCTTCATCTGCTCGGGCAGGCCGCCCACGTTGTGGTGACTCTTGATTACCGCGCTGGGCCCCTTGAAGGACACGCTCTCGATCACGTCTGGATACAAGGTGCCCTGGGCCAGGTACTGCACCTGGCCGATCTTTTTGGCCTCTGCCTCGAACACCTCGATGAAGGTGTGGCCTATGATGCGCCGTTTTTCCTCAGGATCGGTCACGCCCTGCAGGCGCTCCAAAAAGGTGTCAGCCGCGTCCACCACCACCAGGTTCAGGCCGAAGACGTCGCGGAAAAGACCGGCCACCTCGCTCACCTCGCCGGCCCTGAGCACGCCGTTGTCCACGAAGATGGAGGTGAGGTTTTCGCCGATGGCCTTGTGCAACAGCACCGCCACCACCGAGGAGTCCACCCCGCCCGATAGGGCGCAGATCACCTTTTCGCCGGCCAGGCATTTTTGAAAGTCAGCGATGGTGGCCTCGGCGAAGTTGTGCATGGTCCAGATGGGGTTGCAGCCGCACTCGCCCAGCACAAAGGCGGCCAGCATGGCCGCGCCCTGGGGGGTGTGGGCCACCTCGGGGTGGAACTGTACCCCGTAGATGCGGCGGGAGGTGTCGCCCATGGCCGCCACCGGCGAGTTGTCGGTCTGGGCCAGGGCGGCAAAGCCCGCAGGCATTTCCTCGATGCGGTCGCCGTGGCTCATCCAGACCTGTAATAGTTCCACCGGGTCGCTTTCCCGGAAGGGCCCCACGGTTTCTTGCAGGGACAGCTTGGCCGGGCCGTATTCCCGCTTGGCTCCGGGTGCCACCACGCCGCCCATGAGGTGGGTGATGATCTGCATGCCGTAGCAGATGCCCAGCACCGGCACGCCAAAGTCGAAGATGCCCGCGTCCACGCTGGGGGCGTCGTCAGCATACACCGAGGCCGGCCCGCCGGAGAGGATGATGCCCCGGGGGGCGTAGGCCTTGATTTCGGTGAGCGGCATGGTGCAGGGGTGGATCTCGCAGTACACCCGGGCCTCGCGCACCCGGCGGGCGATGAGCTGGGTGGTCTGGGAGCCGAAGTCCAGGACCAGGATTTTTTGCGCGTGAATGTCGCTCACTCGTCTTCCTCATTAATCATCAAGGTACCTCTCATCATAGCTTGAACAGACTCTTTTATCGCTTCGTTCAATTTATCTGGGTGCGTGGCCATCGCATCCATGGTACTGCCGATAGAATCGACGAAATCGATAACTGTGCTTTCATCTATAATTCCTTCGCCATGTTTAGAAATTTTACCCCTAACCCAATAAAAGTTGCTTATTTCATTTTGTGAAATGGCTTCTTGCTCAGGGATTTTATCCAAGAAGCGAATAAGAAGGTCAAAAGAAGAATATTCTAAATCTTCGCCAAGCCTAGGACCGATGTAAATATCCAGGGTAGTTTCAAAAAATCTGAACAGTTTGATAAATGCATTTGTAGGTTCTGTTGCCGAAAGTTTTATTATGTTTTCCATCAAGGATGAACGTGAGTAGGTAATAAAGGGGAAATTGCTCGCAATATCTTGACTTAACTTATCTCTCATTAGGTCGTGAATGTTAGTGTTATAGTCTCGGTCGAGTACTTCAGCCATGAAGTGGAAGGCCGTTTCCATATGGTAATCTAATGTGATTAAGTCGATGTCTCCATATCTATGTTGTAATGTATTCCTTTCATCAATTAATAACTCAATTCTGGCACGCATCGGAACTTCAGCATCCCTACTGATTTGCCAATGTCTTTTCAAACGCTTTAAACCATCGCGTGCGGTAACGGTATATTTTTCATTTTCATAAATGGATTGATTGTGACGTAAAAGCGATGCTTTAATTGCGAGTTCTATCGCATGCGCCAAATGTAATACTGTTAATCTATTATCTTTTCCGCTCCTTTTGACATAATGTTCAATAGCATGGATAAATATCTCCATGCTGTTCCCCATTAGCGGGGATTTCCAGTATTCGCTACTTCTAGTCACCGAGTATGTCTACTCCACCCGGTAGTTGGGAGCTTCCTTGGTGATGGTCACATCATGTACGTGGCTTTCTCTTAAGCCCGCGGAGGTGATTTTCACGAAGCGGGCTTTTTCCCGCAGCTCATCCAGGTCAGCCGCGCCCACATAGCCCATGCCCGCCTGCACGCCGCCCACTAACTGGTAAATGCTGTCGGACAAAGGGCCCCGGTAGGGCACCCGGCCCACGATGCCCTCGGGCACCAGCTTTTCGGCCTCTGTTTGCGAGTAGCGGTCAGCGCTGCCCTCGCGCATGGCGTCAATGGAGCCCATGCCCCGGTAGACCTTGTAGCGTCGGCCCTGGAAGAGGATGGTCTCGCCGGGTGACTCCTCGGTGCCGGCGAAGAGGGAACCGATCATCACCACCTGGGCGCCGCCAGCCAGGGCCTTGGTCACGTCTCCGCTGAACTTGATGCCGCCGTCGGCGATCAGGGGCACGCCGGCGTCTTTGGTGACCGAGGCCACCTCGAAGATGGCGCTCATCTGGGGCACGCCCACCCCGGCCACCACCCGGGTGGTGCAGATGCTGCCCGGGCCCACGCCCACCTTGACCGCGTCGGCGCCGGCCTCGACTAGGGCCTTGGCCCCCTCGGCGGTGGCGATATTGCCCGCGGTCACCTGGGCCTCGGGGTAGGCTTTTTTCATTTCGCTGACCGTGTCGATCACGCCCTGGGCGTGTCCGTGGGCCGAGTCGATGCCGATGACGTCCACCTCGGCTTTCAAGAGGGCCTCGGCCCGGGCCAGGGCCTCATCGCCCACGCCCACCGCGCCCCCCACGCGCAGGCGGCCCAGGGAGTCCTTGGCTGACAGAGGGTATTTTTTGACCTTTTCGATGTCCTTGATGGTGATCAGGCCCTTGAGGTTGCCCTCGGCGTCGGTGACCAAGAGCTTTTCAATGCGGTGCTCGTGCAGGATGGCCTTGGATTCCTCCAGGGTGATGCCCTCCAGGGCGGTGACCAGGTTGTCCTTGGTCATCACCTGGCTCACCGACTGGTCCAGGTTGGTCTCGAATCTGAGATCTCGGTTGGTGACGATACCCACCAACTTGGTGCCCACCACCACCGGCACCCCGCTGATGCGGTAGTGCTCCATCATCTCCAGGACCTGGTGCAGGCTGGTGCCCGGACCCACGGTAAAGGGATCCACGATCATGCCCGACTCGGACTTTTTGACCTTGGTCACCTCCAGGGCTTGGTCGGTGATGCTCATGTTTTTGTGGACGAAGCCCAGGCCGCCCTGGCGGGCCAGGCTGATGGCCGCCTGGGCCTCGGTCACCGTGTCCATGGCCGCGGACACGATGGGGATGTTCAGGCTGACCTCCCGGGTGATGCGGGTGGACAAGTCCACATCCCGGGGCAGCACCTGGCTGTGGCCCGGTTTGAGCAATAGGTCGTCAAAGGTAAGTCCCTCGGCCGGTTGCTTGGCTTCCATGCCCAATAGTCTCCCAAAGAATTATTTTGCGGCCAGTTCCAGGAGGATGCCCTCCAAGAGACCGGCGTCCATCACGGTCATCTCATCCAGTTCCAGGACCAACAAGAGCCCTCTGAGGATGGCCATGCCTGCCAGTATTATATCAGCCCGCTCCGGCTCCAGACCCGGCACCAGGCGGCGCTGATCCAGAGGCATGGCCCCCAGCCGGGCAATTTGGTGATCCAACTGCTCCCGGCTGGCCTGCAGGTTGTTCACCCGGCCAGGCTCATACACCTCCATACCCAGGAGCATGGCCCCCACCGTGGCCGCGGTGCCGGCGGTGGCCACCAGCCGCCGGGCCGGCCAGCCGGCCAGGGGCCTGAAGCCGTGGCCCACCTGGTCCAGCAGGGCGAGCAACTCCGCCGGCGTGGGCGGGTCGCTGTGTAAGTGGGCCTCGGTCAGGGCCACCGCACCCAGGGGCAGGCTCAGGGCGAAGGGCGTAGCCCCGCTTAACTCGCTCACTTCGCTGGAGCCGCCGCCCACATCGGCCAACAGGGCCGCCTGGGACGGGCCCTCCAGACGGCTGAGCACCCCGGCGCGGGAGAGGCGGGCCTCGTCTTGGCCTGCGATGACCCGGGCCTCATCCAAGGCGAATTCATCCTTCAGCCCGGCCACAAAGGCCTTGCCGTCAGCAGCCAGGCGGCAGGCGGCGGTGGCGGCCAGGGCGATGCGCTCCGCCCCCAGTTCCCGGGCCTCCAGTACCAAACGGGCCATTTCAGCCCGGGCAGCAGACTTGGCCTCCTGATGCAGGCTGTTGCCCTCAGTTAGGCCCTGGCCCAGGCGGGGAGAGGCCAAACCGCGCGCCAGGTCGCGGTAGTCGCCTCCGTCCACCTCGGCCACCAGCAATCTCAGGGTATTGGAGCCCAGGTCCAGGGCAGCGGCGATCATGCACCGCTCCAGACAAATAAGCTGTAAAAACAATATGTTATCAATATTGAGCCCCAACAGCCCCGAAACAGAGTTGCACCTATTTTTAGCAGAGCCGAATTTGAAAGACAAGCACGCGCATGGCCCCAGTGCATGGGGCTTAATCAGGGAAAAATCTTGCAGGCCCCATTGCAAGGGGCGGTAAGTAAATGGGCCGTTGCCCCCCCCATGCGGGGGTTCACTTCCCCCAAGCCGCGCTGCTCCGTTAGAAGGTGATTGGAAGCATTCAGTCCAGCCAGAACCAAGTGACGGTATCCACCTCTTCTGCTTCAAACGGGTCATTTCGGGTACAAATGACACTGCTGCTTGAGCCGGGAACCCGTGTGCTTTCAGGCAACATCTCCACCCCCACCGGCGTAAGTTGGGAGGTCACGGTCATCTTCGGCAACATGTCCGGCAAACCCTCGTTAGGAAATGGTTCGGGCTCATGGCAAGTTTACTTGCCAGAGTAAAACAGGGTCAGCCTCGCCATTGGCTGAATCTTATAAAAAGAGTTGCCGGATTTAAGCTCAACCCTTACCCTAGTAAACAGTCGGAATTAAACCGCCCGGTGAACGCGCCGGGCTGAGCCTTTTATCCAAACACAGGAGTGAAAGCATGGCGGAGAAGCTGGGCATCTTCGTTTCATCGGACCAGAACCTGGAGCACCTCATCGGCATATGCCGGGCCGCCACCAAGGCGGGCAAGGAGGTGAAGGTGTTTCTCACCAACCGGGGCGTAATGCTCACCCAGGACGAGCGGTTCCCCCAAATGGAAGGCGAGGCCCACGTGGCGCTATGCAACGTGAACTTCGAGGCCTTCCAACTGAGCAAACCCATCCCGGTGGTGGCGGAGGAGGACTTCGCCACTCAAATGCGCCACGCCGAGATCATCGAGTGGTGTGACCGCTACATCGTGCTGTAAGGGAGGGGGCCTATCATGGAAGGAATCGAAAGAGTCTGCATCCTGGTCAATGAAAACGAGGACAGTTGGGAGGGCCTGCGCTCCACCCTGGGCCTGTTGGTGGAAAACCTTTGGGGCGCCTGCTTTTACATAGACACCACCATCGAGCTGCCTCCGGAAAAGAGCGAGGAGGAGTTTCAGGAAAACCTGGAGATGCTCGAAGACCTGGAGGGTGAGTGCTACACCACCAACCAGGCCGATGCCGAGCGCTTCGAGTTTCTAGGGTATCTGCCCTTGGATCAGATGGTGGAAAAGATCAAGACCTATCAGATCATCGTGCCGTTTTAGGAGGCAGCCATGAAACTTCTATACATACTGAAAGGCCAGCCCACCCAGAGCACCGAGACCCTGATGGAAATGCTGGGCCGGGGCAAAGAGATTTCGCGCTATAATCTTTATGAGGAGCAGGATTACGACAAGTTGGTGGAGATGATCTTCGCCAACGAGGAGATCATCTCCTGGTGGTAGCCGCTGGTTAGATACTCGTGGTCATCCGGGCCGCCGTCTATCAAGGGCGGCGGCCCTTTCCATGGGGAGCGGGACATGAACAGCAGGCAATTTACAACTTTGGTCCTGAGCATAGCGCTCCTGGCCGCCTCGGGCTGCATGCAGCTTTCCCAGGTGGTGCCAGCCGAACGGCCCAAGGTCTACCAGGCCCAAGGCTCGGCCCAAGCCCTGGTGGAGCGCTTCGCCCCGGTGTTTTTGGTGCAGAACTATCACCAGACCTACAACCGCATCGGCAGCCCTGTAGCCAGCCGGGACGAGCAGGGCGAAGAGGTGATCACCATGGACACCACCCGGCCGGCCATGTACTGGCGGGTGGTGAAATTCAAGACCGCCCGGGGCGACTACACCAACCTGTTGTACCGGGTGCACTTCCCCAGCACCCCGGCCAGCCTGATCCCCTTTTTCATCGGCGCGGGCAGCAACATGGGCGACATGGTGGTCATCACCCTCAACGCCCAAAACCAGCCGGTGTTGATCACCACTCTGGGCACCTGTGGCTGCTACACCGCCAGCGTCCCCACCAACTTCACACCCAAAGACTCATACCCGGAAGGCTGGATCGGCAAGCCCTTGGAGGTGTACGGCGAGACCCTGCCGGCGCTATTGAAGTTCGGCAAGGTTAAGGACCCGCGCCTGATGGTGGTGCTGGGGCCGGGCGAACACCGCATTGCCGGCCTCAAGGTACTGCCCAGCGCCAAGGTCAGCGCCCGCTCCTTTGACTTGATCCCCACTGAACTGCTGCCGGCCGAGGACCTCAAACGCCTGCCCCTGGGCAAGGGCCACACCAGCCTGTTTTACGAAGACGGCGCGCTCAAGGGGCACGTCAAGGGCGCTTGGAAGCCCCTGGAGACGATCCTGTTGGGTTGGCTGTGTTTGGACTGGGTGGTGGGCATGGACAAGGTCTACGGCGATCCGGACAACCCCATGTACACCAGCCTCAAGCCCTGGAACCGCTACCGTTCCAACCTGGCAGACTTTCCCCAATTCTTGAAGTACTGGGACTGGGGGTTGTAGTTATTGTCACAAAGCGAATGTGAGATTATGCTTGCCGCCCGGCTACATTTAGCCTTAAAAGACAATTGGGCCAGGAGAACCTAGCCCGCATATTTCATGAGGGCTGGGTGGCATCAATCAGCGAATCACTATTCATGGGCCCGTCATGAAAAAAGTGCTCACATTATCACGGCACAGT
>JANQFN010000343.1 GCA_028277825.1 Desulfarculaceae bacterium | reverse complement strand
CAGGATGAACACCTCGCCGCCCTTGGCGCCGTACATGAAGGCCTGGCCCACGTCGCCGTGCACCACCAGGGTTCCTTGCTTCATGATCTGGCCCAACTGGTCCTGGCCGTTGTCGTGCAAATGCATCTCCATGCCGTCGATGCCCGAGGCGATGTAGTCGCCCGAGGCGCCGTAGAGATCAAAGCGCACCGCGCCGGTATCCGGGCCCAGGCCGCAGCCCTGGAAGCGCTGGCCCTTGAGGCCGTAGACTATGAATTGCTTCCAGCCCAGGTCGTGGGCCGCCACTTCCAGGCGGGCATCGCAGTCATCGCCCTCGGGCGGGAAGTGGTGGGCATACACCACCAGCACCTGTTCATCGCCGGCCGGGGCGCGCAAGCTCTCGCGGGTCTCCCAATCAATGCGGGCGTAGCGCTGGCCAGCGTTGTCAGCAATGGCCGGCACCCGGTCCAGGATGCCGTCGATGGCCAGGCGCAGGAGCTGCAGGACCATGGAGCGCTTCATGTGGCCGGTGTCGTAGCGCCGGTTGTTCAACAGGGTCAACAGCTCCAGGGCCCAGGCCACGCCGTCGTCGCTGGTAGCAGCTGTCTCTTCAACCTGAGCAATGAACCAGTTCAGTTCAGCAAAGGCCCAGTCCTTGATGGCCGCGGCCACCGGATTGAACACCTCGGCCGGGGCGATGTCCGGCGCAGTCTTAAGAAGATCGGGCAGGTCTGCGGGCTGGGCCGGGGCCTGGGGCGCGGCACCGTCCAGGCGCCACTGGCCGGCCTCGCCCAGAATGGGTTTGCCGAACTTGTCCGCCGCGGCCAGGGTGTAGCCTTGGCCGTTGCCGCTGACCGTGAAGCCAAAGGCCCCGCCGTCGGTGTGGCTGCCCCCGCGGGCGTTCCAGTAGCGGTCGGCCACCAGCCGGAAGCGCGGGTCTTCCTTATGCAGGGAGAGCAGGGTGGCGTCGATGGCCTGCTTTTCCGAGCCCACCAGACCGATGGACACGTCGCCCTCCTGCAGGGCGAACACCTGGGGCCGCAGCATGGCGGTGTCGGTGATGCCCAATAGCTGGTACTGGGCCTGGTCCGGATCGGAGCGGGCTATGATGAAGAACCAGGGGCCGTCGGGCGAACCGTGCATGTGCAGGGCCTGGATGTTGCGGTAGATCTCCTGGCGCGAGGCGTCCAACTGTTCGAAGTCCAGCTCCGTGGTGGGAGCCATGGCCTCGATCACGTACTCCAGGGGATACTTGTAGACCCGGGTCCACAGGTCGAACAACAGCACCGCCACCTCGGTGTCGGTGAGGAATTGGGTGGCGATGCCGTGCTGCCTGAGGTACTCGCTGACGCTGAAGTAGTTGGCAAAATCGCCGTTGTGCACCAAGGCCTCGTTCATGCCGATGAAGGGATGCGACCCGCCCGGGTGCCACACCCGGCCTTTGGTGGGGTAGCGCTGGTGGGCGATCCACACCTTGGCCTTGAAGTCGTCCATGGCGTAGTACTGCACCACGTTCTCGGCGTAGCCCACGATCTTGAAGATGCACAGGTCGCGCGCGTGGGAGAGCACAAAAGCGCGCTTGTCGCCCAAGGAGGTGTAAAAGGTGTTGTTCAAGCGCCGGGAGTTGCGAAAGACGAACTCGTCTTCCACCTCCCGGGCGTCGATGCCGCTCAAGCCGGTCTCAACGGCGAACTCATCCAAGACTGAATCCTTGGCCCGCACGAAATAGCGCACCACGTCCGGCGGTTTGACCTCCAGGCCCAGATTCCGGTAGTCATCGATGGTCTCCACCTTGGCCTTGTGGTCGATCCTGAAGACTGGGGCGATGCACTCGGCCTCCACCTCGGCCTCGGCGGCCGGGTCCAACAGGGCCACCTGCAGGATGTAGTCGTTTTTCAAGACCGCCGGGTCCACGCCCAACTGGGCGGCGTCCAGGCCTGCTGCGGCGATGCCGCCGCCCTTGCCGTTGCCCCGGTTGTGCATCTGGATGGAGGGCTCGAAGATGTGCCGGCCGCTCACCGGCACGTTGGCCGCGAAACCCACCACGCCGCAGCCGCCTTCTTCGGCGGCCTTCTGGGCCTTCAAGGGCGGCGCGCCGGCCGCCTCGCGGCGGCGGCAGTCCAACACCGCCTGGGTGAAGCGGGTCAGCTCACTGGCCGAGGGCAGGCGCTGGCTGCCTATATCTAATGTTGAGTTGGACACGTCTTAGGTCCTCTCTTGAGCCTGGTTGTCGTAATCCAGATGAACCAGCAGGTCGCTGCGGCCCACCAACTCCTGGATGCTTTTCATGCCCAAGCGCCACAGGATCTCCTTGAGTTGGAAGCCCCAGGAACTGAACAGGTTGACCAGGCGCTGGGAGCCCCAGTCCACGTCGTAGGCCAGGGCCAGTTCGCTGTCGGTGGTGGCGATGCCCCGGGGGCAGCCGCGGCCCGACTCGCAGTTGGCGCAGCGGATGCACTCCAGGGCGATCATGTCCACCGTGCCGGTGACGATGCCGTCCGCACCCAGGGCGATGGCCTTGGCCACGTCCCAGGCGGTGCGCACCCCGCCGGAGGCGATCAGGGTGATTCGCTCGCGGATGCCCTCTTCCTTTAAGAAGCGGTGCACCATGGGGATGGCGTACTCCAGGGGCATGGCGATGTTTTTCTTGGCGATGTCCGGTGCCGCTCCGGTGCCGCCGTAGGAGCCGTCCAAATGCACGATGTGGGCGCCGGCGTAATAGGAACCCACCGCCACCATGTCCACGTCAATGGGAGTGGAGACCTTCACCGAGACCAGGGCCCGCTCGTTGATCTGCTTGATCCAGTCCACGTGCTTTTTGTGGTCCTCCACCGAGTAGACCGAGTGAAAGGGGAAGGGGCTGAACAGGGCATTGCCCTCCACCGCCTCGCGCATCTTGGCCACCGCCGGGGTGACCTTGTCGCCCAAAAGGTGGCCGCCCAGGCCGGGCTTGGCGCCTTGGGCGTATTTGAACTCCACGATGCGCACCCGCTGGATGGTCTCCTCGCGCACCCCGAACAGGCCGGTGGCCACCTGGGTGATCACGTGGTCGTCGTAGTCCTCCAAGGCGGTAGGGTAGCCGCCCTCGCCGGTGCAGTTGAAGGTGTTCAGGCCGGCAAAGGCCTTGGTGCGGCTGATCATGGTGGCCTGGCTCACCGAGCCGAAGCTCATGCCGCCGCCGTACACCGGGAAGTCGATGTCCACCGGCGGCCGGCCGTCGTCGTCGCGCCGGTTCAGGGGAATGCCCAGGCTGACCTCGTCCGGGCCGAAGCTCTCATCCGGCGGCGCCTCCGGGAAGGATAGGTCAATGCGGTCGAAGCCGCCGCCGCTTTCGCCGGTGCGGTATTCCAGACCGTTGTCGGGCGGGCGGCCGGTCTCGGCCTGAATCCAGGTGCTCACCAGCAAATCCGCTGGCCAGCGGGGGTCGCCAAAGGTCTGCCAGGCCGGGTTGGGCCCCACCCGGATGGCGTCCACCGGGCAAGAGTCGCCGCAAAAGGCATCCAGAGAGCGGCAGTGCTCCGCGCCGCGGCAGTGCTGCGAGCGCGGGGGGAGCATCTTCTCGCCGGCCATGACATGCACCCCATAGCCGCACACCTCGGCGCACTTGCCGCAGGCTATGCAGGCGCTGGTGCGCACCACCTGGAACTTGGTCAGGGGATTTCGATAGCGCGAGGGGGCCGGCGCTATGTCGTCTTTGATGGTGACGTATTCGCCCGGCTCCAGGGCCGGCGGCGGAGGAGCGGCCTCCTCCGGTCCGGCGCTGGTGCGCTGGCCGAACAGGGGCGCGAAGCTCATCTTTTCCAGGTCGTCAAAGAGCATGGCGCGGCCCACCTCGCCGCGCAGGCGGCGCACCTCGCGAATGCCCATGGCGCCCATCAGCTCGATGAGCTGGTTGTGGAAGGCGCCCAAGAGGTTCAGCACCCGGCCGCTGCCGATCTCTTCGTCTATGGTTTCCAGGTCCACCGGGCAGTCGTAGCCTTGGGCGCAGTTGTGGCACATGCGGCATTCCATGGCCACGTTCAGGGCCAGATCCAAACCCACGCCGTCCACGCCGCAGATGATGGTCTTGGCCACGTGCTCGGCCAGGGCCACCCCACCGCTGGCCAACAGGGTCACCTGCTCGCGGCAGGCTTCGGCCACCAGCTTGAGGTGCACCGAGCGCACCAGGTCGCTGAGGAACTTGGCTTCCTCGGCCTGGTATCCGCAGCCCTTGTAACTGGCCTGCAAGTGGATCACCTCGCCACTGCCCTTGGCCAGTTCCGCCGCGCGCTGCGCAGCGTCTTCGTTCAGAGGCAGGCGCACCGAGATCACCACGCCGGGCAGTTGCTCTTTAAGGGCCTTTATGTTTTCAGCCACCTGGGGGCTCCAGGCCAACTCCACCAGGGACACGCCCTTGAGCGGCTCCAGGTCTGTGGGGATGCCCTCCAGTCTGACGATTAAATGTTCCCGGAACTCGGCCAGGGGGCCGGCAGCCTCTTCATAGGTGGCCACGGCCAGGGTGTGGCCCTTCTTCGCGGCCAAGGCCACGCTCTTGCGGGTGCTAGGGCCGATCTTGCCCCACTGGGGCATATCGAAGATGATGGGCACCGGGATTTCCACAAAGGCGGGGACCTGGCCAACCATGGCGCCGTCTTGATCAAAGACCAGGCGTTCGGGCCGGCGGCCCAGCTCGATCACGGTGCTGATGTATTCGCGGCCGTGGATGCCGTCGCGGGTGGGCCGCACGATCTCGCTCATGTCGGTCCACATCTGATCAAAGCCGGGCCCAGTGAAGGCGCCCCGGTAGCCGGCGCCGGACACCGGGATCTTGCCGCTGTCCGCCTGCTTCCACAGGCTGGCGATGATGTCCGGCCGCCAGTACTCGTCGCCCATGCGCTCGTAGGCCGGGTTCAGGGTGCGGCTCAGGATGCCCTTTTTGCACTCCTGCACGCAGCGCATGCAGGACAGGCACATGTGGTCGCCGGTATCCACCACCTGGCCCGGGTCGAAGTCCTTTTTGCGGTACACGTCATAGATGCACGAGTCGCGCTTGACGCACTTCAAACAGCCCAGGCACTCCTCGGTCTCCAGGGCCACGATCTTGGCCACCGGCGCCAGGCGGGGTGCTACCGGGATAACCTCAACGTGATACTTGTCGGCCATGGCAAATTTCCCTGCCGTTGCTTAATATAGATTGCGTAGCGGCCTACACCTCCGGGCGCGGGGAGAGGCCCGCCGCCGGGATGATCTCAGCCAAAAGCTCCTCAGCCTCGATGGCCTGCAAATGCACGCCCTTGACCCCGGGCAATTCCTTGACCGCCTGGATCAACTCAATGGTCACCTTGATGCCCTCGGCCTGGGGGTCGTCCGCCTCAGCCATGCGCGCGATCAGTTCCTCGGGCACCACCACGCCGGGCACGTTGGCGTTCATGTAATTAAGCATGCCGGCCGAGCGGGGCACGATGATGCCCGGCAGGATATGGGCCTGCTCA
>JANQFN010000591.1 GCA_028277825.1 Desulfarculaceae bacterium | reverse complement strand
GCCTTAAAAAATGAGCGCGGCCGGTGTAATCACGCCGGCCGCTGGTGTTTTATCAGCCCGGTTCGCCTACAAAGGGTAGTTGCCTTTTCCCGCCCTGATGGGCCAGACTGACTTGAGTTCATGGTTTAACCAAGCCGTCGACGAACCACCTGCTGATCGCGGGCCGCCCTGGAGGCGGCAGCGGCTGTGCAGGGGACTGTTTATTTATTTTGGAAAGGGAGGTTTTTAAAATGCCATTCATCAACATCAAGGTGCTGGGTTCATTGAGCGACGAACAGAAGAGCGAGATGATTTCCCGGGTGTCCGAAGCGGTGGCCGACGTGGTCACCGGCGACAACCCCACCGAGAACCTGATCGGCTCCACCTGGTGCGTGATCCAGGAGATCAACTACGGTGACTGGGGCGGCGGCGGCAACGTCATCCCCGAGGAGGCGCTTAAAGCGGCGATAGAGGGCACTGCCTAGGAGCCCGGCTTCACCAGCCGCCGGCTATGGGTGGTGCCGGCGGCTGGCTGTGCCGGGCATTTTTTACAAAACGCTTTTTGCTGTTCAGATTACCTGCCCGCCAAGGCCGCCGAAAGACCTTGGCGGGCTAAGTTATGGGCCGCCAATCCTTACTTTCAGGTAGGATATAAATTAGAGCAATGAATTAATCAGCAAGGAGCGGCTGACATGGTTTTCACCAAGACATTGATTGCGCTGACCATCGTGCTGGGGCTTACCCTGGCGGCTCTACCCGCCGCGGCCACCCTCACCTGCCCCTCGGCCTACCAGGTGAGCAACCAAGGCGGGCAATGGGTTGGGGCCGGCGGTTGGAGCCAGCGCGGGGGGCTCAGCCCCACCGGCTCGGAAAAAATCGAAGGCTTTTACGGGGCCCTGTATCAACACGGCTTCATGATCTGCCTCTACTGGGTGTCGGGGCATTATAACGACGGCAAATTCGCCCGGGTGGCCAAGCCGGCGCCGGGAGCCCCCCTGCCGATGTCGGGGATCTGGGAGTGCGACAGCTGGTATCGCACCAATTGCAGCTGCTGGGAATCCGATCCACAGCCCTGCGCCTTTCCCCAGAGTGGGTCTGACGGCCCCATGATCGGCTATTAGGCTTCGGCCTTGGACCCAGCTTAAGCCAGGCTATTAAAAAAAGACCGGCGGGCATAACGCCCGCCGGCCAGGGGTCCCTTGGGAGCGAAGCCCTCTGGGGCTTCAGGGAGGGATGGTCTGAACTGGTTGTGTAATCAGGCTGCCCCCCTGGGGCCGCCGGTCCCGCGGCCGCCCGGGGCTGCCTCCCAGCGCTTAGTTAGCGCTGGATGCCGGAGCCCCGCAGCCGCCAGCGGGCCACGGTGCGCTCCACGTAGATGGCGTCGGGACCGGCCACGCCGGGCTCGCGGTCCTCGCCGTACTCTTCGTCCTTCTTTTTCTTCTTCTTGCGGCGACGGCGCGGGGCCGGCGCGGCCTCGGCCTCGGCCCTG
>JANQFN010000586.1 GCA_028277825.1 Desulfarculaceae bacterium | reverse complement strand
GCCGGCGGCACCGTCAGCCTGAACGGAGGGCTGGAGCTGCCCCTGGGCGGACCGGGCGGCCTGGATTTGAAGCTCAAAGCCCAAGGGGTGAAGGTGTCCATCGGCACCCTGGGCCAACTTAGCGCCCGGGGCGAGGCCAGCCTGAGCGGCGACTTCAAAAAGCCGGTGCTCACCGGAGCCTTCTACCCCAGCCAGATCATGATCGCCTTCACCCTCAGCGCGCCGGCGGGCATGGGCGACGTGGTGATCCTCAAGCCGGGCCAGGCGCCGCCGCCTTTGGAAAAGACCGAGGAGCCCTTCACCCTGCCCCCGATACTGGACCCCCTGGCCATGGACCTCAAGGCGGTGCTGGTCAACCCCACCCGCATCAGCCTGGCCGACGGCTGGCTGGACACCCGCGGTTCGGTGACCCTGAGCAAGGCCGCCGGCGGCCCCTTGATCTTCGGCAAGGAAGTGGTGATCGACAACGGCCTCATAATCCTTTTGGGCAAGCGCTTCCAGATATTGCAGGGCGGCGTGGCCTTCCGGGACCGGCCCGAGCCCAACCCGGACCTGTTCGCCGAAGCACAGCTCGACATCGGCACCACCACCGTGTTCGTCAACGTGTCCGGCACCGCCAAAAAACCCGAGTTGAATCTCAGCTCCCTGCCCCCTATGAGCCAGACCGACATTTTGTCCACCATCATCTTCGGGCGGCCGGCCAACCAGTTGAACAGCGGCCAGAGCCAGGAGCTGTCCGCCCAGGCCCTGGCCCTGTTGGGCGCCGCCGGAAGGCAGGAGATGGAAAAGCTCTTCGGGCCGGATTTGACCCCGGACGTGGTCACGGTGCACAACGCGCCGGCCACCGGCTCCTCCCTGGAGGCGGGCAAGTACCTGAGCGAGGAGTTGTATTTGCGTTACCGCCAGAACCTGGGGGTGTACGGCGGCCAGAGCGTGGGCCTGGAGTACCGCTTCTCGCGCACCTTTTCGGTGGAGAGCCAGTTCGGCACCTCCCGCGACAGCGGGGTGGACCTGGTGTTCACCAAGGACTTTGATTTTTCGCACATCGGTGAAGAGGAGCCTGAGGAAAAGAAGACAAAGGGTGAGGTCAAAAACAAACCCGGCCTGAAATAATCCGGGCCGGGCGTGGTCCATGTCTTGATTGATCAGGGCATGAACTTGCTCATGGTGGGCGAAATCTCCAGACCTGACTCCACCTCTTGGACCCCTTCCAGGCCCTCTGCCAGCCGTAGGGCCTTTTTTTGCGCCTTTTGGTCACTCACGTAGCCGGCCAGACTCACCACCCCCTGATCGCTGCTCACTTCCAAGGCGTGCACCTCCACCCCGGCCACCAACTCGCGCCGCACCCGCGAGGAGATCACCAGGTCGTCCAGGAGCCGCTTACCTTCGGCCGAGACCTCGAACTCGGCGTGGGTCGCCAGATCCAAAACGGTGTTGGCCGCCTGCTCCAGGGAGAGCCGGCCCATGTTCAAAACCAGGTCATAGTTCAAGGGCGAGGACCAGTCAGAGCCGAAGACATGGGCCAGATAGGCCCGGCGCTGCTGGTCCACCATGGTGGCCAACTGGCGGGCCTGGTCCATCTCCAGGTTTTCGGACAAAGCCAGGCGTTGGGCCCTGATCTCCAAAGGCGCCACAGTGCGGCAGCGCAGCACGCCGGGCACCATCCTGAGCAGCAGGTTGGCCCCCCGGCCCACCAGCACCACCCCGCCCTTTTGGGCGTATTGCAGCACCACCGATTCCAGGTAGGCGGAGAACACCCGGCGCCGGCGATTGCTCATGTCCAGCATGGCCGGCCCCTGCTCGGCCAAAAGCTGGTGCTCGTCCCGGGATATGTCCACCAAGCCGGCCACCGCCTCCATCAGGGTGTGGCGGTCCACGCATTCATAAGAGCCCCGCAGACAAATCTCGCCGGCCAATTCGTCGCGCAGGGAGCCCATCTCGCCTGAAACCGTGATGATGCTCATGCTCACCCTCCCATCTCAGCCCGAATTTTTAGCAAACATCCAGACCAGGGATCGCACCCTCTACTTAAAAGGGTAGCACAACCGGCTTGAGCGGGGCGTATTTGTAGAGAGGATGATCAGCGGCCCAGGGCGGCCTGGCGGGTTTTTACCTGCAGTTTTTGCAGGGCCACGCTGGGTTTTATCTTTATGGGCTGGGGATCCTCCAGGCTCAGGCAGGTCTGGGGCAGGGTGGCCAGCTGCTCTTTCACCCGCTCATGGGCCAGGCGCCAATCCAATTCCGGCTGCAGGCGGCGTCCGCCCTGCATCACCGGGACCAGCAG
>JANQFN010000566.1 GCA_028277825.1 Desulfarculaceae bacterium | reverse complement strand
GAAGACTCCGGTCCGTAGATTTCGGTGATGCGCCCGCGGGGCACGCCGCCCACCCCGGCGGCCAGGTCCAGGCCCAGGGAGCCGGTGGAGATGGCGGTGACGTCCTGGGCCACCTCGCCGGAACCCAAACGCATGATGGCGCCCTTGCCGAAGCTGCGTTCGATCTGTTTCAGGGCCGACTCGACCGCCTTTTCCCGCTGGCCTTGCTGGCTTTTTTCGGCCATTTCTGCCTCCGTTTTCCGCCCCGGCCGCCTCAAGCCAGGCTTATCTGGTGCAAAGGATCGTAAATAGCCCCCCGGGGGGTGAGGGTGCTCTTCATTAATACCACATGTCGGGCCAAAAACCGCGGTCCCTTATCAGCGGCCAGTCCGGCCAGGGCCCGGGTCAAAGGCCCGTTGGGCGGCGCTTTTTGGCCCTTCCGGCGTCTGCGCACCCGGCCCAGGGTTAGGTGGGGCTTGAAGGCCCTTTTCTCCGGGGCAAAGCCCAGGGGCTCAAAGGCCGCCTCCACCGCACCGGCCAGACCGGCCAGTTGCTCAATCTGGCCGCCCAGCCCCAGCCACACCACCTTGGGCGCTTTCAGGCGGGGAAAGGCGCCGCAGCCCTCCACGCTCAACTCCAGGGTCCTGGTCCCGGCGCAGGCCGCCTCCAGGGCGGTTTTCAAGCCGGGCAGGGCCGCCTCCTCCACCTCGCCCAGAAACTTGAGGGTCAGGTGCAGGTTGTCGGGCGCCACCCATTTCACGTCCGCGCCGCTGGATTTGAGCTCCCGGGTCAGCCCGGCGGCAAACTCCTTGACCTCCGGGGGCATCTCAAGCGCTATGAAGGAACGCATGGTCCTGCAAGTAGCGCCGCAGCCAGTCCAGGGCGGTCTCGGCGGCCTGGGCCTTGACCTGGGAACGGCTGCCCATGAACCTCTGCCCTTGGCTGCGCACCCCGTTCGCCGCGGCCAGGCCGAAGAACACGGTGCCCACCGGCTTTTCCGGGGTGCCGCCGCCGGGCCCGGCGATGCCGGTGACCGACAGCCCCAAGTCAACTGCTGACTTTTCACGGACGCCGGCGGCCATCTCGGCGGCAGTGGCCGCGCTCACCGCGCCGTGCTCGATCAGGGTCCGGGCGCTCACCCCTAAAAGCTCTTCCTTGGCCCGGTTGGAATACACCACCAGGCCGCGCTCGAAAAATTCGCTGGCCCCGGCCACGGCGGTAAGGCGGTGGCCGATGAGCCCGCCGGTGCAGGACTCGGCCAGGGCCAGGCTGAGGTTTTCGGCGATCATGCGCTGGGCCACCACGTCGACGATGCTGTCTTCGCCAATGGCCACCACGAAGCCCTCCAGGCGGCGGACGGCCTCGGCTTCCAGCTCCCTGAGGATCTCCCCGGCCCGGGCCGGCTGGGCCTCGCGCACCGTGATAACCACCTGCTCCTCGGGGAACACCGGGTAAAAGCCCACCGCCGCCTCGGGGTGGCCGGTGGTCAGGCCCCGCAGGCGGCGGGCCACCTGGCTCTCGCCCAGGCCGAACACGGTCAGCTTGGCGCTGAGCACCGCCTGGTCAGGTAAAAAGCGCTGGATCAGGGCGGGCAACACCTGGCCCCGGAACAGGCGGCGCATCTCCCCGGGCACCCCGGGCAAAAAGTACACCGGCTGCTCTTGGGGCGTGGTCAGTTTAAAGCCGGCGCAAGTCCGGTCCAATACCTGGGCCCCGTCGGGCAGCCAGGCCATCTTTTCGGCGCCCGGCGGCACCTCCAGGCCCACCTCGGCGAAGCAAGCTTTCAAGTTTTGCACCATGCGCCGGCTCTCGGCCATGGCCAGGCCGAAGAAGCGTCCCGCAGCCTCGGCGGTGATGTCGTCGTCGGTGGCGCCCAGGCCGCCGGTGACCAGCACGAAATCGCAAGAGGCCAGGGCCAGCTCCAGGGAGGCGGTGATGGCCTGCATGTCGTCGCCCACCAGGGTCACCCAGGCCACCTCGAAGCCCAGGGGCGCCAGGCGAGCGGCGGCGTATTGCGAGTTTTCCTCGGCCACCCGGCCGCTGATCAGTTCATCGCCGATGCAGATTATGGCCCCGCGCATAGGCAGACATTTCCCTGCTGAATGGGCGCCTCTCAGATCCAGGCCGCCCCGGCTAACCCTTCTGGCAGACATGAAATTCCAGTTTTTGAAGCTATCAAGCAGGGGGGGCTTTGTCAACCGAAGGACTAGGGGTTGACCAGCGGTGGCGGGGCGGATATGTTCATCGGGCCGGGCGCGGAATGGCCGCGCCCCTGGGCGAGGGAGACTGTCGATGCGCTGGTGTGACCTGAGCTGCCCTGAGGCCAGCTTTCCCCAGGATGACGCCGTGGACGGCGCGGGGAGTTGCCGCACCTTTGCCGCGCTGTATTGCGCCAGGCTGGAGCGCCTGGTGGCCAAAAACGCGCCCTGCGCCGCCGAGAAAGGGGCGCAGGGCGATAATAAGCCTGCCGGCGAGGCCGAAACCGACTAGTCCTCCTCGTCGCTACCCTCGCTTTTGGTTTTGACCTCATCGGGGTCCATGGGGCCCACCTTGAAAAAGTCGATGCCCTCTTCCTTGAGCACCTTTTCCTCCTCCTCGGTGGACACCCCCCGGATGTTGCGCGGCTCGCTGGCGCCGTAGTGCATCTTCAGGGCCTCCTTGGCAAAGCCGGGGCCCACGTCCTCGAAGTTTTCCACGAAATAGCGCTTGAGCGACTGGCCCAGCATCTTGGCGGCCATCTCATGGTCCGGCTGGCCGCCGCCGCCCTTGGCGATGCCAAAGGTGGAGGGCACCCGTTCCACCTGCTCGCTGCCGCACACCGGGCAGGAGACCAGTCCCCGCTTTAGCTGGCCCTCCAGGTCCTTGAGGTCGTCGAACCAGCCCTCAAAGGGGTGTTCCTGGTCGCATTTCAAGTCGAATACAATCATGCTGTTCCTTTAAGTCCCTTATAGCACAGCATGAGTGGCCTGCCTAGTCATCGCGCTGCCAGCGGCAGCGGGCCAGCACCATGAATCCGGTGTGGCCGCGCATGTCGTGGCGGGGCCTGAGGGAGGGGGCCTTTACGTGCCAGTAGCGCTGCAGGTTCTCAAAGGCCTGGGGCAGGGCAAAGGCCTTGTCCGCCTTGAGCGCCTCCACCTGCTCCATCATCTGCAGGGCGGTGGGCACATAGGCCAGCCACACACCGCCGGGTTCCAGGGCCTGGGCCGCGGCCTCACGCATGGTCCAGGGCTCGGGCACATCCGTGAAAAGGCGCTCAGCCCTAAAGTCGCTGAAGCCTTCCGTGGCCGGGTCGCCCGGCACCCCCTGCCAAATGGCCAGGGCCGCCTCGCCCAGGTACAGGGCGATGTTTTTTTTGGTGCGGTTGAGGTGATCCTGGCGGATGTCGAAGCTGACCAGGCTGCCCTCGGGCCCCACCGCCCTCAAAAGGGCCATGGTCAGGGCGCCGTGGCCGGTGCCCACCTCTATGACCCGTTGCCCCGGGGCGGCGTCGCCGAAGTGCAGGATCATGGCCAGGTCCTTGGGGAAGATCACCTGGGCCTGGCGGGGCATGTTCATCACCACCTGCTCCAGGGTGGGCCTAAACACCAAATAGAAGCGGCGGCGGCCGGTGACCAGCAGTTCGCCGTCGTGCAAGGCAGTGAGTTGCTCGTGGCTCAGGGCCTCGCCCTTGACCGGCACCGATTCGCCGGGCTCGGGTACGGTGATCAAGAAGTTGCGGTCCTTCTCGTCCACCAGCAG
>JANQFN010000328.1 GCA_028277825.1 Desulfarculaceae bacterium | reverse complement strand
CGCGCCCTTTTGGGCGGCGAATACTTCGTGCAGTTCCTTTTTGCTGAAGTCAAAATCACCGGCCGACTTTACCACTGCCCACACCTCGTCGTCCGAGGCGGCCTGGGCTACCCGTTTGGCCAGTTCCTGGTCTGACTGCAACAAATCGTAAAAAGCCTTGGCGCTCTCAGCAGACATGAATGCCTCCTTTGTTGGTATGGTTTAAATCTAGATGCTGAGGCTTGGCGGGCCCGAAAGCAAGGGCCATTTAGCGGGAGGAACCGAAAGGCTCTTTAGAGCCCGCGGAGTTTGCGCTTGAGCACCTTGCCCGAGGGATTGCGGGGCAACTGCTCCAGAAATTCGATTTCAGCAGGCACCTTGAACTTGGCCAGATGGGCGGCGCAGTGCTCTTGCAACTGCTGGGCGCTGACCTGTTCTCCCGGACGCAGCACCACAAAGGCCTTGGGCACCTCCTGCCATTTGGCATGGGGTATGCCCACCACTGCCGCCTCCAGCACCGCTGGATGCTGGTACAGGATCCGCTCCACTTCCGGAGAGGCTATGTTCTCACCGCCGGAGATGATCATGTCCTTTTTGCGGTCTTCGATATAGAGATAGCCCTCTTCATCCAGGCGGCCGATATCGCCGGTGTGAAACCAACCGCCTCGCAGGGCGGCGGCGGTGGCCTCCGGGTCCTGCCAATAGCCCTTGAACACCTTGGGCCCGCGCAGCAGGATCTCGCCCAGTTCGCCGGGGGCAACGTCCCGGTCTTGCTCATCCACCACCCGCACCCTGAGCTGGATCACCGGTTTGCCCACTGAACCCAGTTTGGAAAACATCCGGTCTTTGGCCAAGAAGGTATCTCCGGAAACGGTCTCGGTCAGGCCGTAGGCATCGGCGAACCAGGCCCGGGGAAAGGTTTGGCCCACCTTTTCAATCAGGGGCAGGGGCATCTTTTCGCCGCCGTCGATGATGAAGCGCACGCTGCTGAGGTCATAGTCACCCAGGCCGGGCTCCTGCAAGATGGCGTTTATCATGGCCGGCGCCAGCCACAGGTTGCTGACCCGCTCCTGCTGGATGGCCTGCAGCACCGCCTTGGGCTCAAATTTTTTTAGGATCACCAGGGATCCGCCAATATACAAGGTGCCGCTGGCCGGCAGGTCCATGCCGCCCACGTGGTAAAGCGGCCCGGCCACCAGGGTGCGATCGTCGGCGGTGAGATTGAAATGCAGGGTGTGAGCCAGGTTTTTCCAGTAGAGGTTGCCGTAGGTGAGCATCACGCCCTTGGGCCGGGCAGTGGTGCCCGAGGTGTACATCAGCCGGTGCAGGTCATCCAAATCCACCTGAGCATGCGCCATTGGGTTGCCCATCTTGGCTTGCAAAAGGGCCTCGTAGTCGCCGCCGCCTCCGGGCACCTCTCCGCCGATGTAAAGCACCTCTTCCAATAGAGGTAGATCGGGGCGGATTTTTTCGATGGTGCCGGCGAAATCCGCCTCACTGATCAACACCCGGGCCCCGGCGTGATCCAAAATGTAATGCAACTCAGGGCCGGCCAGACGGAAGTTCAAGGGCAGCCAGACCGCTCCCACCTGGTTCACCGCAAAGGTGATCTCCACATACTCCAGGCAATTGAATAGCAGGATCGCCACCCGGTCGCCTGGCTCCACTCCCAAGTGGGAAAGCACCCCGGCAAGGGCCTCGGCCCTGGCGCGCAGATCGGTCCAACTCAGGCGCCGCTCAGCGCAGACCAGGCACTCTTTGTCCGGTGTTTGCGCGGCGTACTTGGCCGGCACCAGGCTCCAGTTCACGACTCACTCCCCTACTTGATGGTCCAGCCGCCGTCCAGGGCCAGCACATGACCGGTGATGATGCCCGCGAAATCGCTGGCCAGATACAACGCGGCCAGGGCCACCTCTTCCTTGGTGACCAGACGGCCTAGGGGAATGCTGGCCATGACATAGTCCTTGAACTCAGGGTCCTGCATCATGCCCCGGGCCCAGGGGGTGTCCACGAAGGTGGGCGCCACCGCGTTCACCGTAATGTTATGCGGCGCCCACTCCAGGGCCAGGGAGCGGGTCAGGGCGTTGAGCCCGGCCTTGCTGGCGCAATAGGCCGCGCGCTGGGGCAGCGCCACCTGTCCCGCGTCTGAGGAGATATTGATGATGCGGCCGCCGCCGCGCTCGATCATGTGGCGGCCGGCCGCCTGGCTGAGCAGAAAGGCGGATTTCAAGTTGGTGTCCTGGATCAAATCCCAGTTGGCCTCATCCACCTCTTCGGCCGGTTGGGGCCGGTTCATCCCGGCATTGTTCACCAGGATGTCGATGCCCTCCATGCTCTGCAGGGCGTAATCCATCACCTCTTGGGGCGCTCCCGGCCGGGTGAGGTCCGCAGCCAGGCAGGAGGCCTGCACCCCCCAGCGGGCGAACTCCTGCACATTGCTGCGCAGTTGCTCTTCGCTGCGCGAGGTGAGAAACAGGCTGGCCCCGGCCTTGCCCAGGGCCTGGCTGATGGCCAGGCCGATGGCGCCGGTGGCGCCGGTGATCAAGGCGGTCTTGCCCGCCAGAGACATCTGCGGAACGCTTTGCATGGCCATATATAAACCCCTGATAGATATTTGGCTGGGGGACACCCTAATAATTTAGCAGGCTGAGAGCCTCGGTTGTTGCCTCTTTTTGGTTAGCAAGCTTTTTGGAGTATCTCATTGGCAGCGGGCAGTACACCCCATTCGTTCAAACGTTTGCACGTTTTGTTGCACAAATGCGCAAAAACGCCCTCAATCAGCTTCAATACGATGCGGCTATAAAAAAGTATATATAACACCCATCACGCCACCTCACCCGGCCTTATTGCTTTTACTACCTATTATTATGGGCTATTTATAGGTTGCGGCTCCAGCAATATGCCATTACCAGGTTGACTCTAAACCCAGCCTAACGGGACTGTCAATAAAATAACCTTGACAGCAGACTGGCGGATAGAGTAATTAGTGGCAACGTTTCCACATTAAGAGCCCATTTTCAAACTTCACTACTGGCTGGGCTTTGGGGAAATTTTCTACCTTGGGATCTAAAGATATTTCCGGATCATGCGAAAATTATGGATCGCCCCAGATGACCTTATCAGGCATTTTTGAGCGTTTTTCAAAGCAATGGAGAATTACCTTTTTAGCGGGTTTACTTCGCGACAAAATATATGATATATTTTGTTCAAGCTTGATAGCCGTGCATTTCTTGAAAATAAGTCGGGGGGCCCACCAGCGGGCCCTTTATGTCTTTATCGAGGAGTCGGAGGCCTGCCGCCCACATGGTTCTTGAGACCCCCATCAAAAAGCAGTCCTTGCAGAGCATGGTTTACGAAAGCCTGCGTCAGGCCCTATTGCAAAGAGAAATTGAACCCGGCGAACAACTCAACATCGGCAACTTGGCCAAAAAGCTCAACGTGAGCGCCATGCCGGTGCGCGAGGCCCTCAGGCGCCTGGAAGCCGAGGGCCTGGTCAGCTTCAACTCCAACAAGCGCATCGTGGTAAACAAGCTCTCGCCCCAGGATTTGGAGGATATCTACAATATCCGGGAGCCCCTGGAAGAACTGGCCCTGTTGCAGTGCTTTGAACGCGAGGACGCCGTGGGCATGCGCAAGCTGGAGTCCTTGCACCGTCAAATGTGCAATCCCCAACTCAGCGCGGCCAAATGGTTTGACCTCAACCGGGCCTTTCATATGAAACTGCATGAAATGTCCGGCTCCCCCCGCCTCTTTCAAATTTTGCAGGGCCTGTGGAACAGCACCGGCCCTTACTTACGCATATTCTCGGGCAGCGACCGCGCGGTGACCCGGGCCAACAAGGAGCACGAAGGCATCCTCAAGGCACTGGGCACCGGCGACCGCCCCAAGGCCAAAAAACATCTGCGCAGCCACCTGCGCAACGGGCTGCAGGAAGTACGGTTATTGTTGGAGGAGGAAGCCCTCGACGTCGACAAGTGATATCAACCTTTGACTCTCCACAAATGCGCTAAGTGAACCAACGGGGAGCGATCCTCGTCAAAGACCTTGACTATGGTGTGCTAATTAGGCGTAGACCCAAACAAGGGAGGGAAGTCATGCCAAAACACCAAAAAGGAAAAGGAAAGGGAGTCAGTCGGCGGTCATTCTTCAAAACCACCGGCGTAGCCGCGGGAGCCGCCGCTTTGGGTGGTTTCCACTTCACGCGGACCGCCCAGGCGTCCAAGCCGCTCAAGCTGGGCTGCCCGCTGCCGCTCACCGGCCCCTACGGCACCGAGGCCCTGGACCAGAAGGCCGGCGCCCAGCTGGCCGTGGACCAGATCAACGCCAAAGGCGGCGTATTGGGACGTAAAGTGGAGCTGGTTGTGCGCGACACCAAGCTCAAGGCCGATGAGGCCTCCCGCCGGGCCAAGGAGCTGATCGAAAGCGTGGGCGTGGAGTTGATGACCGGCTGCCTGTCCGCCTCCAACCAGTTGGCGGTCAACGAGCAGTGTAAACTGGCCGGCATCCCCTACATGTCCATCAGCCAGGCCAACGAGATCACCGAGCGCGGCGACGCCTCAGTGTACACCTGGCACGAGGCGCTCAATCCCCACCAGACCACCCAGGCGGTTGGTGGTTGGGTAGGCAAGAACTTCGGCAAGAGATGGTACTTCCTCACCTCGGACTACGCCTTCGGCTGGCAGCTCACCGACGGCCTGCGCCGGGCGGGCAAGGCCTATGGCATTATGGACGTGGGCGAGACCAAGCACCCCCTGGGCACCAGCGATTTCTCCTCCTACTTCCCGCGCATCATGGCCGCCAAGCCCGACGTTTTGTTCCTGGACAACTTCGGCAAGGACCAGCTGAACTCTGTGAAGCAGGCCACCAGCTTCGGCATGAAAAAGAAGATGCAGTTGATCTGTCCGGTGCTGTTGGCTTCGGCCCGTCTGGGCGCGGGCACCAAGGCCTACGAGGGCGTCAAGGGAGGCACCTCGTTCTATTGGCAGCAGGACATCCCCACCGCACAGGCCTTCACCAAGGCCTTCTGGGACAAGAACGGCCGGCCGCCCATCGACTACGCGGGCTATGCCTACGGCGGCGTGCTGGAGCTGCTGGGCGGCGTCAACCGGGCCGGCAAGCTGGCGGCGCTTCCCCTGGCCAAGGCCCTGGAAGGCCGCAAGTACGACAACTATAAGGGCCCCCAGTGGTGGCGTCCCTGTGACCACCAGTCGCAGCAGGACGTGTTCATCCTGGAGTCCAAGCCGCCCAAGAAGAAGTACGATGTCTTTAAGATCATCGACACCGTCTCGGGCGCCAACGAGGCCCTGATGCGCACCTGCGTTGAGGTGGGCGCGGTCAAGGGCAAGCCCATGCGCGTGGGTCTGAAGAAGTAAACCCGTAAACCTTGCCCGCCCCCTGAGCGGGGGCGGGCAAACCTAGGCTGGTTGTTGACATGGATTTGTCTGTCATCGTAATGCAGCTGTTCACCGGCCTGTCCCTGGGCATGCTTTACGTCTTGTTGGCCCTGGGGTTGTCCATCATCTTCGGTCTGTTGACCGTGGTCAACTTCGCCCACGGCGCCATGTACATGTGGGGCGCCTTCATCGGCGTGTTCACCGTGACCTGGACCGGCAGTTTTTGGCTGGCCCTGATCATGGCGCCTTTGGGGGTGGGCATGTACGGGCTGATCGTGGAGCGCTGGCTGATACGCCCCCTTTACGGCCGGGATATCAACTACCCGCTGCTTTTGACCTTCGGCCTGCAGTTGATCATGATCGAGGTAACCCGCATATTCTTCGGCACCTCGGACCACCCCTTCAACGCGCCGGATATACTGAGCATGCCCCTGGAGGTCATGGGCATCTTCTACTTCCCGGCCTATCGGGTGTTTCTGATCATCTTCACCGGGGTCATCTGCGCGGTGCTCTGGTATTTCCTGGAGAGGACCAACCTGGGCCTGGTCATCCGGGCCGGCACCCGCGATCCTTTGATGGTGCGTGCCTTGGGCATCGACATGAACCGCATCTGGTGGCTGGTGTTCGGCATCGGCTCGGCCCTGGCCGGTCTGGCCGGCATTCTGGCCGCCCCCATCCGAAGCGTGTATCCCGAGATGGGCGTGGCCATGCTGGTGGAGTGCTTCGTGGTGACCGTGATCGGCGGCATGGGCAGCCTGCCCGGGGCCATCGTGGCGGGCATCCTATTGGGTTTGGTCAGTTCGCTCACCACCCTGATCTATCCTCAGATGGCGGACATAGTCATCTTCCTGGTCATGGCGGTGGTTTTGTTGGTGCGCCCCAGCGGCCTGTTCGGCAAAGCGGGACTGTTGGAATAGCGAGGGAGTTGCCAAAAAAGAGATGGCTGGCATGCAAACACAACAAGCTGAAGTAGGCGCCGGGGCCCCAGGCGGCGCCTGGGACCGCGTGGTGGACCTGGTCTCCCGTTATCCGGTGACGGTGATAACCATATTCTTCATCATTTTCCCCTTTGTGGTGCCCTACAAGGCGCTGGCCACCCAGATCATCATCTGGGGCCTGTTCGCCCTGGGCTACAACGTCTGCCTGGGCTACACCGGCATGCTCTCCTTTGGCCACGCCGCCTATTTCGGGGTGGGGGCCTACACCCTGGGGATCGTGCTGATAAGGCTCTGGGAGAACCTGTGGTTCGGCCTGGCCTGCGCCACCTTCATGGGCGCCTTCACCGCCCTGATCCTGGGCTTCATGTGCATTAAACGCAAAGGCATCTACTTCGCCCTGTTGACCCTGGCCTTTGCCCAACTGCTCTACTTTTTGGCCTTCCAATGGGTCGACTTAACCGGCGGCGACAACGGGCTGCGTCACATCCCGGCGGTTCCCCTTCCCCTGCCCGGCTTCACGGTGGACATTCAGGACCCTTTGCGCTTCTACTTCCTGGTGCTGTTCTTCGTGGTCCTGGCCCTGATGCTGTTGCAGAGGGTCTTGCAATCGCCTTTTGGCCGCGTGTTGGAGGCGGTGCGGGAAAACGACCCCCGGGCGCGCAGTTGCGGGTATGAGACCACCAACGTGCGCTGGATGGCCTTCATCATCTCCGGCGCCATCTCCGGCTTGGCCGGTGGGCTCTATGCCCTGTACCTGCATTTCGTGGGCATCGAGACCCTGTACTGGGTCACCTCCGGCCAGATCCTGATGATCACCCTGTTGGGCGGCATGGGAAGTTTTATCGGGCCCTTTATCGGCGCTGGCGTGTTTTTGTTCCTGGAGGACGTGCTCAGCGCCATCACCGACAACTGGATGATCTTTTTGGGCACCATCTTCATCCTCTGCGTGCTGTTCTTCCCCGAGGGCATCTGGGGCAGCGTCATGAAGCTGGTCAACCGCTCCGCGGGTAAGAAGGGTTAGGAGGTTTACATGTCTGAAATGTTAAAAACCTCCGGCCTGACCAAGAACTTCGGCGGGCTCACCGCGGTCAACAACGTGAACTTCTCCATCGAGGAAGGGGACCTGCAATCCATTATCGGGCCCAACGGCGCGGGCAAGAGCACTTTTTTCAAGCTGATCTCCGGAGAGATCAAGCCCTCCAGCGGACAGATCGTGTTCAACGGCAATGACATCACCGGCCTGGCCCAGACCCAGGTTTCCCACCGGGGCATCGCCGTGGCCTATCAGATAACCAACATCTTCCCCCTGCTCACGGTGCTGGAGAACGTGCGCGTGGCCGCCCAGTCGCGCAAGACCACTTTCAACTTCTGGAGCAAGGCCGAGTCCCACCACGAGATCACCGACCAGGCCCTGGCCATCCTGGAGGAGATCGGACTGGTCGAGTTCAAGGAGGACATCGCCGGCAATCTCTCCCACGGCGACCAGAAACGCCTGGAGATCGGCATCGCCCTGGCCACCCAGCCCGAGCTTTTGCTCCTGGACGAGCCCACCGCCGGGCTGTCGCCCACCGAGACCCGTTACACCATCGAATTGATCAAAAAAATCTCAGATCACCTGACCATCATCCTGGTGGAACACAAGATGACCGTGGTCATGGAGGTGTCGGACAAAATCACGGTGCTGCACTACGGCAGCCTTTTGGCCCAGGGCAGCCCGGACGATATCCGCAACAACGAAGAGGTGCGCCGGGTCTATCTCGGCGGCGTCAAGGTATAGGTGGCCAGCATGCTACTCAAAGTGGAAGACATCGATACTTATTACGAGATGAGCCACATCCTGCAGGGGGTCACCCTGGAGGTGGCGGACAAGGAAATCGTCACCATGGTGGGGCGCAACGGCGCCGGCAAAACCACCACCTTAAAAAGCATCCTGGGCCTGGCCCCCATCAAGAACGGCAGCATCACCTTTAACGACACCCAAATCAACAAATTGCAAACTCACCAGATTGTTCAAAAAGGCATCGCTTATGTTCCCGAGGAGCGCCGCATCATTCCCGGCCTTTCGGTGCGCGAGAACATCAAGCTGGCCCTCTTAAAGAGCAAAAATCACGACCGCGAAGAAGAAATGATCGACCGGGTGGCCACCCACTTCCCGGTGCTCAAGGAGCGTCTGGACCAGGACGGCACCAGCCTCAGCGGCGGCGAGCAGCAGATGCTGGCCATTGCCCGGGCCCTGGTCACCGACCCCCAATTGATGCTGATCGACGAGCCCAGCGAGGGCCTGATGCCGCTTCTGGTGGAGGCCATCGCCGAGATCGTGCAACAGATCAACGACAGCGGCGTCACGGTGCTCTTGGTGGAGCAGAACATCGAAATGGCCCTGACCATCTCGCACCGGGCCTACGTGATAGACGAAGGGCGCATCCAGACCTCTGGATCGTCCCAGGACATCCTGGCCGACGAGGAGATTCAGCGGCGCTACCTGACAGTCTAGGCTGGGCCGGAAGGGGCGCCCCCAAACCACCCTTAAAAAAACGAGGAAGCGGAAACGGCGCCCCAAAGTAGTCAGCAAGGAAATATATCATATACGATATATTGGTTAGGCGAAACTTTCAGCGACCTTACAAGGAGGAAGGACATGGGTAGAAGCGAAGACTATTATGTGAACGATTATGCCGAGGGCTCCTTCGGCACCAGCGTCAAGGACTGGCAGGAGCGCGTAAACGTGCACCAGATGCGGCGGGAGCGTCTGGAAAAGGCCAACACCGCCCTGGCCGCGCACAACATGGCGGGCATCCTGTCCATCAATGAGTACAACACCCGCTACATCACCGGCACCAACACCGCCGCCTGGACCCGGGAGAACTCGGGCCTGCGCTACAGCCTTTTGCCCACCGGCGGCAAGCCCTTCATGTACGAACAGGGCGACATCGGCTACCACACCGACCGCAACGTGCCCTGGCTGGAGGGCCGGGTGGACTCGGCCATAACCGGCGCCGGCTGGACCGGCACGATCATGGGCCCGGCCGCCCAGGAGCTCCAGACCAAGAAGATGGCCAGCCAAATCAAGTCGCAGTTGGTGGCTGATGGCGCCGACCTGAGCCTGCCCTTGGGCATTGACCATTGGGACACAACCATCATCGCCGCCCTGGAGGCCGAGGGCATCAAGGTAACCAGCGCCTGGCCGGCCATGTACGACGCGCGCGAGTGCAAGACCGAGGACGAGGTGGAGTGCCTGCGCATCGGCTGCGCCATCGGCGAGGGCATGTTCCAGAAACTCAAAGAAAGCATCAAGCCCGGCGTGCGCGAGACCGAGATGATGGGCGTCATGGTGGGCGAGGGCTACCGTTTGGGCGCCAACTGGTGCGGCGGCTCCTTTGCCGCCTCGGGCCCCATGACCTGGCCCAACATCCGCCACTTCGGCGACCGCATCGTGCGCCCCGGTGACGTGGTCTACGCTGATGTGTACAAGACCTCGTTCCTGGAGTACAAGATCTGCTACTACCGCACCTTCTCCTGCGGCAAGCCCCACCAGGCCACGGTGGACTGCTACAACGAGGCCCTGGACTGGCTGTATGACTCCATCGACGTGATCCGCGACGGCATCACCACCGCCGACATCGCCGACAAGTGGCCGGACTCCACCAAGGTCTGGGCGGACATCGGCATTGACAACGAGGACAAGTCCGCGGGCAACAACTGGGCCCACGGCATCGGCCTGTCCTTGTACGAGCGGCCTTTGGTCTGGCGGGCGGTCTCTTTGGACAGCCCCATGCCCATCAAGGAGAACATGACCTTTGCCATCGAGACCCAGAACGGTGACGGCCGCGGCCAGGGCATCCGCATCGAGGAGATGCTCCGGGTGACCAAGACCGGTTGCGAAATGCTCACCCGCTGGCCCATCGATGAAATCACGGTCTGCGAATTCTAAACCGCCAAAGCAAAGGACCCCGCCGTTTGGCGGGGCCCTTTTTTTTATGCCCGTCCCTGCTTATATGTCCACACGGTATTTCTGCAGCTTGTCCTCGTCAATGGCATTGCCGAATCCCGGCGTCTCGGGCAGTTGCAAAACTCCGTCCTCCAGGTGAATCGGCTCTTGGATCAGGGAGTCGGTCAAGGCCAGGTACAGGCTGATTTCTGACGGATAAGCCATGTTCGCAAAGGCAGCCGAAAAATGGGCGCTGGGCAGGGTGCCCACGGTGCTCTCGGCCTGGGTGCCCATCAGGCAGCTGATGCCGGCCAGCTGGGCCATCTGCACGATCTTCCGGGACTGATAATAGCCGGTGCGCGGGGTCTTGATCATGATGACGCCCAACACCCCCAAATCGATCTCCCGGACCACGTCGTGCACGGTGAACACGCTCTCATCACCCATCACGGGCACCTCCAGGCTCTGGGCCAGCTTCAGGCGGCCGCGCCAGTCCCACACCGGCAAAGGCTCCTCGGCCAT
>JANQFN010000481.1 GCA_028277825.1 Desulfarculaceae bacterium | reverse complement strand
ACTGGTCGGCGTCCAAGGCGTCGCGGGGGCAAAAGGCCACGCAGTTGCCGCAGCGTTTGCACCAGTCGGGATAAAAACACACCTGGGCCCTGTGGCTCAAGACGCAGCCTGCTTTATCGCTCACGGATTACCTCCTGCACCGCCAGGCAAGGGCAACCGATCCCGCCCGGCGGTTCCTGGTCAGTCGGTGGCGTCAACAAACCCAAGCAGCGGGTTCATACTTCTCCCATGGTACCAGCAAGTGGCCGAAAACCAACCGGGTGGCGAAACAATCGTCGGCCAGGGGCCGGATGATTTGGCCCGCCGGCCAGCGAGGCGGCTGGCCCCGGCTTTGCACCTCGGCGGAGAGCCTCTACCGGATTGGTCTGACCTCAGTCCAGGATTTTCTGCTCGAAGCGATGCCTTTCCTGCAGGTCCTCTCTCACCGGCGAGAAGCACTCGAAGAAGATCACGGTCTCTTCCCCATCGTTGCGCTGGGCGTGCGGCGCACCGGAGGGCACGTGATACACCTGGCCCGGCCCCACTTGATGCTCCACGCCATCGATGGTGAAGATGGCGGTCCCCTGCATGACGATGCCGATCTGCTCGTGGGGATGGGTGTGGGTGTGGAAACTGGCGCCCGGCGGCCACCAGCACATCAGGCCGGTCATGTTTTCGCCCGCCGCCACCAGGGCGGCCTCCACGCCTTCGTGCACGTCCCAGTGCTCGATTTGTTGAGGATCGATTATGGGTGACATAGATATCCTTTCTGAGTTCGGCTACAGCCAGATGGCGCCGGTCTCGGCCCCGCCCACTCCCTTGCGATAGGCGCCCAAGACGCCCGGGGCCGGGTGGTCGGGCCGGGTGAAACCGGCGGCCGTGCGCTCATTCAGTTCAGCTTCGGGTACTAACAAATTCAGCTTGCCCCCCGGCACGTCGATCTCGATCCGGTCGCCGTCTTTGACAAAGGCCAGGGGCCCGCCCTGCCAGGCCTCGGGGCAGATGTGGCCCACACAGGGGCCCCGGGTGGCCCCGGAGAAGCGTCCGTCGGTGATCATGGCCACCGAGGTGTGCAGGCCCATACCCACCAACATGGCCGCCGGGATGGACAGCTCGCGCATGCCCGGCCCGCCCCGGGGCCCTTCGTGACGCACCACCAGGACGCTGCCCGGCTTGACCTCCCGGTTCAGCAGGAAGTCGCGCACCTCTTCTTCGGAGTCGAACACCACCGCCGGCCCGGTGTGTTTGAGCATGGCGGGCTCCACCCCGGTCTTTTTGACCACCGCGCCCTGGGGGGCCAGGCTCCCGCGCAACACCGCGAAGCAGCCTTCGGTGGCCAGGGCGTCGTCTGCGGCGTGGATCACCTGGCCGTCCGGGGCCGGGACTCCCTGCAGAGCCTGGCCCAGGCTGCCGCCCATGGCCAGGGGCGCGGTCAGGTCCAGGTGATCGCTGATGGCCGCCAGCAGCGCCGGCACCCCGCCGGCCTCATGGTAGTCTTCCAGGTTAAAGGTGCTGGAGGGCTTGAATTTGGCCACCACCGGCACCGAGGCCTGCAGGGCCTCCAACGCCGCCAGGTCCATATCGATGCCCAGATAGCTGGCCAGGGCCATCAAGTGCAGCACCGCGTTGGTGGAGCCGCCCGAGGCCGAGACATACTTGATGCCGTTTTCCAGAGCGGGCCGGCTCATGATCTGCTTAAAGCCGGTCTCCTGCCGGGTCAACTCCACGATACGCTCGCCCACATCGCGGGCCTGGCGCACCTTGGCTGAGGCGAAGGTGAGCATGGTGGCCGAGCCGAAGGGAGCCACCCCGGCCGCCTCCAGGAAACAGCCCATGGTGTTGGCGGTGCCCATCATGGAACAGGTGCCGGCGGTGGGGCAGAAGCGTTCCTGCCATTCCAGGAAGGTGTCCTGGTCGATTTCTTCATTGCGCCTTTTACCGATGGCCTCTTTCAGGTCGCTGGTGACCAGCGAGCGCTCCCCCAGGCGGCAGGGCAGCATGGCCCCGGCGGTAAGGAACAGGGTGGGCAGATCCAGGCGGGCGGCGGCCATGAGCATGCCTGGGATGATCTTGTCGCAGGAGCAGAGCATCACCAGGCCCTGGAAGCCGTGGGCCGCCACCATGGCCTCGATGGAGGCGGCGATCAGGTCCCGCTGGGGCAGGATGTAGTGTTGTCCCGGTCCCTGGGCCACGCCGTCGCAAGGCGCGGGTACGCTGAACTCGCCCGGCGAGCCACCGCCGGCCCAGATGCCCTCCTTGACCCGCCCGGCCAACTCCTTGAGCGGCTGGTGGCCGGGGTTGACCTCGGTGAAGGAGTTGACCACCGCGATCTGGGGCTTGTCCAAGTCAGCGGCACGGTAGCCCACCGAGTGCATCAGCCCCCGGTAATAGGCCTCGGTTATGTCGCCGGCTTGGCCGCGCTGCTTGGCCATGGCTACTTGGCCCTCCTAAATTCCACGCCCAAGAGGCGCTCGAACACCTTGAACATGGCACCCTTGCCCAGATCGCCGTAGCCCTCGGCCAGGGTCATCTGATAGGTGGTGGTGGCCGCCTTGGTCATGGGCAGCGGTATCTGTTTCTGGGCCGATATCTCGGCGGCGCTGATCATGTCCTTGTAGGCGTGCTTGAGAGGGTAGCCCTGGCTGAAGTCGCCGTCCAGGGCCCGGGGCGCGAAGAACTCGGCGGCGAAGCTGCGGCCGGTGCCGCTGGTCACCACCTCGGTCACCTTCTCCGGGTCCAAGCCCAGCTTGGCCGCCATGGGCAGCATCTCGGCGATGGCCGCGCAGGAGATGTTGAACAAAAGCTGGTTGATCAGCTTGGTCAACTGCCCGCTACCCACCTGACCCATGTTCAACACCTTGTTGCCCATGGCCGAAAACACCGGCAGCAGCTCATCGAACAGGGCCTCGGGTCCGCCGTACATGACGGTCAGTTGCGCCTCCCTGGCCCGGGCCTCCATGCCGCTCACCGGAGCGTCCACCAGGACCACGTCTTGGTCCGCCAGGCGCCGGGCCATGTCCAGGGTGGGCATATAGCTGGTGGTGCCGCAGTCCACGATCACCGCGCCGGGCCTGGCGCCTTGGGCCAGGCCCTGGGGTCCGAAGATCACCGCTTCCACCACCTCGGTGTCGGGCAGACTCAGGATGATCCAGTCGCAGTCTCCCGCCAGTTCCGCCGGGGTGGTCGCACTGGCCGCGCCGGCCTCGGTGAGGGCGGCAACCGCCTCGGCGTCCAGGTCGTTGACCGTCACCTCAAAGCCGGCCTTGACCAGGTTCAGGGCCATCCATTTGCCCATCTGGCCCAGTCCGATGAAGCCTTTCTGTTTGCTCATCTCGCGTGTCCTTTACAGGCCCACCATGGCCGCCGGGTTGTCCTGCACCATCTTGCGCACCTGGTTCTGGCTGAAGCCGAAGTCCAGGGCGTCGGTGATGTAGATGCCCATCTGTTGGGCCGGCACCGGGTTGAGCCATTGGCCCGAGTCGGTGGACATGATGCAGTGTTCGGCGCCGATGGCCTTGATGCCCTCGAATAGGGTCTCGCGCGTGATGGGGTGGCCCACCTGCCGGGTGGTGTCGTTGAACACGTGCTCCAGCCAGGTGGCGCCCAGATCCAGTATCTCCTTCATTTCATCGCTGCTGTAGTTGACGAAGCTGGCCAAAGGGTGGGTGACGATGATTTTTTTCACACCCCGCTGGGCAGCCTCGGCCACCAAGAGCTTGGCCTCGGGCTTGGAGATGTGCCCGGTGGCCAGGGAGGAGTCGTATTCCTTGATCAGATCGAAGATGGCGTAGCATTCCTCTTTGAGTGAGTCATCGTCGTTCAAGATGCTGATGCCCTTGAGGCCGCCGGGGATCTCGTGGGCCAGGTTTTTCACGTGGCTTTTGTTGGCCACGAACTCCATTGAATGCAGGGTGGGCATCCACACCGTCTTGGCACCCATTTTGAGCGCAGGCTCCACCGCCATAGGGTTCAGCCCGCCCACCGACCAGTTCAAAGCGATGCCGCCGAAGACGTTGAAGCCGGTCACCTGGCTGGCCAACTGCGCCCGGCCGGCGGTCTCGGTCCAGTGGTTCTTGATCAGGATGCCGGCCATGCCCATTGCCTGGGCGGCCAGGGCCAGTTCCACGTCGTTCTGGATGCGGGAGTATACGTCCGGGGCGGAGTGGATGTGGATGTCTATGGCCCCCTCCATCAACTCGGCTACTTCAGGCCTGAAACGCAATTGCATCGTTAATACCTCTCCGGGCGGTTGGCCGGGTCGTTAAGCCCTTTGGGCAAGACCCACTTGCCGTAGGGGAAGTTGCCCACCCGCATGTCAGCCCCGTGCTTGTCCCGGGCCAGGGCAAAGGCCTCTTCCAGCGATGTCACTGCTTTGATGTTGTTCAGGGCGAAGTCGGCCATGCGCTCGGGCTCGCTGACCACGATCACCTCTTTTTTGGCCATGGTCTCGATGATGGGCATCCACAAACAGGCGTGCCACAGGGCCTGCTTGCCGTAGAACATGTCCTCGTACAGGCGGCGAAGGGCCTCGGGCGTGGGCGGGGTGTAGTCCTTGGCGTAAGAGTAATGGGCCATGCCGCCGGGCACCGGGGTGGCCAGGATGATGCTGCCGCCGTCGATGACAAAATGGTCCAGGTTGGCCACCGGCCAGCAGGCGTGGGCGAAGAAGGTGTCGCCCCGGAAGCTGCCCGCCACCGCCACCTCCACCGGGCCGCCTATCTCTTCCAGGTCAAAGG
>JANQFN010000467.1 GCA_028277825.1 Desulfarculaceae bacterium | reverse complement strand
CCGCCGCGCATCGTGTTCGACGATGACGAGCTTTTGAGCATCGAGGCCGACAGCGTGATCGTGGCCATCAGCCAGCGGCCCGACCTGGACGCCAGCGGCCTGGGTGAGCAATTGGAGCTGGGCCCGGGCGGCAAGCTGGCGGTGGATAAACACCTGGCAACCTCCCGCGAACGGGTCTTCGGCGCCGGCGACGCGGTCTCCGGGCCCTCCACGGTGATCGAGGCTATGGCCGCCGGACGCCGGGCGGCCAGCCGCATCGCCGGTTTCCTGGACGGCGAGATTTCGCCCTGGCAGGAGTTGGCCGACCACCCCCGCGGGGTGGGGGAGCATCTGGCCATCTCCGAGGAGATGCTGCGCCAGCCCCGGCAACGCATGGCCCAGCGCCAGCCCAGGGTGAGGCGGCGGGACTTCGAGCCGGTGGATTTGGGCTTCACCGTGTCCCAGGCGGTGGCCGAGGCGGGCCGCTGTCTGCAATGCGCCTCCTGCTGCGAGTGCCTGGCCTGCGAGACCGCCTGCGAGCAGGTGGGCGCCCTGGACTACAGCCGCCCGGGACGCAGCCTTGAGATCCAGGCCCCGGCGGTGATCTGGGCCGAGGGCGGGGACCCGCCCTGGTGGGAAGACACGGACGGGAAGCACATCTATACCGTGGACCCGGCCAGCTACTCCGCCGACCTGATGGACGTGTTGATGCAGGGCAGCGCCGCCGCCGGCCTGGCCATGGCCCCGGCGGTGGGGCTGCGGGCGACGGCAACGCCAATGGAGCCGGAGCCGGAGCCGGACTATAATCCCTCGCTCATCGGTTTTTTCCTGTGTACCTGCAACGAGTCCATGGCCCCGGCCGAGGCCCTGGCCGCCATTGAGCAGATGGCGGCCTCGGTGCCGGGCATCGTGCACAGTCAAAGCGTGTTTTCTGCCTGCCACCCCCAGGGAGCCGACCGCATCGCCCGGGCAGTGAGCGAGCAGGGTCTGTCCCAGGTGATCCTGGCCTCCTGCGTGTGCTGCCCCTTGAACTTCCAGTGCATCAGTTGCAACGACCAGCGCACCCGGGCGCGTCTGCACCTGTTCGAGCGCCTGGGCCTGGACCGCAGCCGCTTTGAGATGATCAACCTGCGCGACCACCTGCATGCTGAGGACTTCAGCGAAGAGCAGATCGTCACCCGGGCCCGGGCCATGCTGCGCTCGGCCTTCATCCGCAGCCGCTACCTGGGCCCCCTCAGGCAGGGCACCACCGAGATGGGACGCCGGGTGCTGATCCTGGGCGGCTCCCAGGTGGGGGTCAGCGCGGCGCGCAACCTGGCCCTGCAGGGCCTGAGCGTGCGTCTGGTGCACCGGGCCTGGCCCAGCGGCCAGCCCCTGCCTGAAAAGTTGGCTGAGCGTCCCCTGGCGGCGGGGCTGGAAAGCGCCATCACCCAGGTGGAAGCGGCCGAGATCGAGGGCATCAAGGGCACCCTGGGCGACTTCAGCGTGCGGGCCAGGGTGACCGGGCGCTGGCGCACCTGGAAGGCCGACGTGGTCTGCCTCACCGATGAAAACCTCATCTCCCTGTCCATGTACGCCGGTCGCGCCGGGCTCAAGAAGTTCTATCGCTACGACTTCGCCTTCTTCAACACGCCCCACATCGGAGTGTACCGGGTGATGCCGGTGACCCTGGGCCGGGTGGACCCCTGGCAGGCCGGGGCCGCCCTGGCCGGCGAGGTGGCCACCACCGCGGCCAAGGCGCATCTGCTGGACCACCAACTCAGCCCCATGGTGGACCCGGAGCGCTGCCGGGGCTGCGGACGCTGCGTGGAGATCTGCCCCTTCGAGGCGGTGGGGCTAAAGGAAAATCCCGACGGCAGCTACACCTCCGAGGTGTACCGGCACAACTGCGTGGGCTGCGGCGGCTGCGTGGGACGCTGTCCGGTCTCGGCCATGGACGTGCCCTACTTCTCCAACCAGCTTTTGGAGGAGATGGTGGATAACCGCATCAGGAGCGAGGCCTAAGATGGCGAGGGCTAAAGTAAATATCTTGGGCATCGCCTGCAACTGGAGCCCCTACTGCTGCTACAACGCCGCTGGCCAGGCCGGCCTGGAGCTGCCGCCCAACTTCCGCCTGATGCGGGTGATGTGCATCGGGCGTATAAACCAGGCCCTGATCCTCAGGGCCTTCGAGTCCGGCGCCGACGGGCTGATTGTGTTGGAGTGCGAGGACGCTGACTGCCGTTACGGCCCCGGCCCGGAGGTGGGGCACTCCAACGTGGCCCGGGTGCGGCGCCTGCTGCACTATCTGGGCATCGGCCAGGAGCGCCTGGTGGAAAAGACCTTTTTGGCCGACCAAAAACAGGAGCTGGTGGACACTCTGTGGGACTTCACCGCCGAGATCGAGGCCATGGGGCCCAATCCGGCCAACCCTCAGCGGGAGCGCAAGGCATCGTGAAGCTGGACAGCCCCGAAATTAAGCGCATCATCAAGGAGCGTTCGCTTTACATGTGCCTGGAGTGCGGCAAGTGCTCCGCCTCCTGCCCCCGTTTGCTTACCGGCAAGGAGTACTCGCCGCGCCTTTTGGCCCACAAGCTCATCGCCGAGCCCGGTGATTTGCTCTACATCCAGAACTCGGTGTGGGAGTGCCTCACCTGCGGTCTGTGCGAGGAGCGCTGCCCCTCGGGGGTGGAGTTCTCCCGGGCCATCCTGGACCTTCGCGCCCACCTGGCCGAGACCATGGGCCTGATGGGCTTCAGGGCCCACGACGGCGCGGTGCACTCCTGGATGCGCATCATGACCGCGCCGGACCTGGAGCAGAACCGGCTGGACTGGCTCACCCCGGAGTTGAAAGTGACCGACCAGGGTCCGGTGGCCTTCTTCACCGGCTGCGTGCCCTACTTCGACGTGTTCTTCTCCAACATCGAGGTGGACACCATTAGCCTGACCCGGGACAGTATCCGGCTACTCAACTTCCTGGACATCGAGCCGGCGGTGTTGGCCAACGAGCGCTGTTGCGGCCATGACCTGCTCTGGTCCGGCGACGTGGAGAACTTCGAAAAGCTCTGCCGGCTCAATTATCAAGAGTTCAAGGACAACGGGGTCAAGGAGGTCATCACCAACTGCCCCGAGTGCTATCAGATGCTCAACGTCATGATGCCCCGGGTGATCGACGGCTTTGACCTGGAAGTGACCCTGTTGATCGACCTGCTGGAGCGGGAGATCAACAAGGGCGGGGTGTCCTTCAAGCCGCTGGAACGCACTGTAACCTACCAGGACCCTTGCCGCCTGGGGCGCGGGGCCGGCCGCTATGAACAGCCGCGCAACCTGCTGAAGAAAATCCCGGGGCTCAAACTCAATGAGATGGTCAACTCCCGGCACAGCGCCCTGTGCTGCGGCAACAGCTCTTTCATAAACTGCGACGCCTACTCCAAGCGCATCCAGGTGGAGCGCCTGGGCCAGGCGCGGGACACCGGCGCCGAGACCCTGGTCACCGCCTGTCCCAAGTGCTTGATCCACACCTCCTGCGCCATGCGCGACCCGGTCAAGGGCGAGTCCCTGGCCATGGAGGTGCGCGGTCTGGTGAGTATCCTGGCCGGTCAGATCGAGTGGGGTCAGGGCGAAACCCCGCGCCGCACCGGAGGCTCCCGGGAATAATTTCGCTGCCAAAAAACTTGCTTTGCGAGGAAAGCTTAATGGCCGAAAACAACCAAGACAACAAACCCCGGGTGGGCGTCTACGTCTGCCACTGCGGCTTGAACATCGCCGGGGTGGTGGATTGCGAGGCGGTGGCGGAGTACGCCGAGGAACTGGGCGACGTGGTGGTGGCCCGCCACGACGGCTACTGCTGCTCAGAGCCTGGCCAGCACCTGATCCAGAAGGATATAGAGGAGCAAGGCCTGAACCGGGTGGTGGTAGCCTCCTGTTCGCCCCGCCTGCACGAGCCCACCTTCCGCCAGTGTTTGGCCGAGGCCGACCTGAACCCCTACCTCTTGGAGATGGCCAACCTCAGGGAGCAGTGCTCTTGGGTGCACGGCGACGAGCCAGCGGCCGCCACCGCCAAGGCCAAGGACCTGGTGCGCTCGGCCGTGGCCCGCACCCGCTCCCTGAGCGTGCGTCAGGAGATCGAGGTGGGCATGGAAAAGGCCACCCTGGTCATCGGCGGCGGCGTGGCCGGCATCCAGGCCGCCCTGGACTTGGCCGACGCCGGTTTCTCGGTGACCCTGGTGGAAAAGCAGCCCAGCATCGGCGGCATGATGGCCCGCTTGGATAAGACCTATCCCACCATGGACTGCTCTATATGAATCTTGGGCCCTAAGATGGCGGATGCCGGTCGGCATCCCAACATAAGGCTCCTGACGGGCAGCGAAGTTAAATCGGTCAGCGGCTACGTGGGCAACTTCAGCGCCCGCATCCTCAAGAAGGCCCGCTTCGTGGACGAGGCGGAGTGCACCGCCTGCGGCGACTGCGTGGAGGTCTGCCCGGTGGTGCTGCCCGATGAATTCAACGTGGGGCTCTCCTCGCGCCGGGCCATATACCAGCCCTTTCCCCAGGCGGTGCCCTCGGCCTACATCCTGGACAACGAAAACTGCCTGGGTCACGACCCCATCAAGTGCGGCAAGTGCGCCGAACGCTGCGAAAAAAACTGCATCGACTTTGACATGAACGACGAGGAGATCGAGGTGGCCGTGGGCACCGTTGTGGTGGCCACCGGTATGGAAGTCTATGACCCCACCATCCTGGACGAATACGGCTACACCCGGTACCAGAACGTGCTCACCTCGGTGGAGCTGGAGCGGCTGATCAACGCAGGAGGCCCCACCCAGGGCGAGGTGATCCGCCTCACCGACCATCAGGTACCCAAATCGGTGGCCTTCATCCAGTGCGTGGGCTCGCGCTCCCAGCGCCGGGGC
>JANQFN010000463.1 GCA_028277825.1 Desulfarculaceae bacterium | reverse complement strand
GAGACTGTCAGTTTTTCTGTGTATGAGGCACATGCAGGTTTGGATTTCTAGTTCAATATCCCACAGCCTTTAGCCTGTCGTCAAACAGGATAGCAAATTGGTTCATTGCTGTGGTCCATCCCCTTGGAGCGTTTTTCCATTTAACAGTTAGGTTTTTGATGGCCAGGTAGAGCAGTTTTGTTGCTGCCTGATCATTAGGAAAGTGGCCCCTGGCCTTGACCGCTTTTCTAAGAGTGCTGTTCAGGCTTTCGATGGCATTGGTGGTGTAGATCACCCTGCGGATGTCATGAGGATAGGCCAGGAAGGGAATGATCTGCTCCCAGTTGCGCCGCCAGGATTGGCTGATGGTGGGATATTTTGGGTCCCATTTTTGCTCGAATTCAGTCAGGCGATCTTCGGCCGCCTCGGCGTTTTCGGCCTTGTAGATGGCTTTGAGGTCGGCCGCCACTTGCTTCTTGTCCTTCCAGGGCACGAAACGCAGGCTGTGGCGTACCATGTGCACGATGCAGGTCTGCACCTGGGCCTTGGGGAATATGCTGGTTATGGCCTCGGGAAAGCCCTTGAGCCCGTCCACCGCGGCGATGAGAATGTCCTGCACACCCCGGTTTTTCAACTCGCTCATGACACGGAGCCAGAATTTGGCTCCCTCGGTCTGCTCGATCCACAGGCCCAGGACCTGTTTGATTCCATCCGTATTCATGCCCAGAGCCAGGTAGACCGCCTTGTTTCTCACCGTACCCTCATCCCGGATCTTGACCTGCAAGGCGTCGAAAATGACCAGGGGATAAAGGGCGTCAAGGGGCCGGTTCTGCCAGTCCTTCACCTCCTGCATGATGCCTTCGGTCACCCGGGAGATCAGGTCCGGTGAGACCTTCACCCCGTATAGCTCCTTCAAATGACCTTGGATTTCCCGCACCGTCATGCCGCGGGCATACATGGATATGATCTTGTGGTCGAATCTGTCGAAGTGGCGCTGGCCTTTTTTGATTAGCTGAGGCTCGAAGCTGCCTTTGCGGTCACGGGGAATTGAAAGCTCCAGCTCACCGCTTGAAGACTTGACTTTTTTCTTACCGTGGCCGTTGCGGGTGTTGCCGTCATCCCGGCTGGACTTCTCTCCCTTTTCGTAGCCCAGGTGATGAGTGAGCTCCTCACCAAGCGCCCTTTCCACCAAGGCTTTCTTTAGCTCCTGAAGAAGGCCGTCCTCACCAAGCAGGTCCTCGGGTTTCTCATACCCTTTCATCAACTGGTCTAGTATCTCGTCCTTGATTGCCATTGTGCTTTACCCTCCGTTGATACCTTGAGTATCTCACACATGGCCTCATACACGAAATTCAGGATACTCCCGAATATGTCTTGGCTTTTAATATGTCCCAACATCTATATGCGATAGCCCACCATCTTCCCCACGCTCAACTGCACCCCCAAACCAACCACCACAGTGATGGCCGAAATTCTCACCATCCCAAACCCGCTCACCCAAGCACGTATTCAACAGCGTACACGCCATGTCCACCGACCGGCCCCAGATGTCCACGATCACATGCCTTATACGCCCCCCCTATTTCACTGGCCTAATGGTCACTGGTGGCTTCCACCTCTCACCCCTCAGTCATAGCATTTCACCAAATTCTGGGGCAGCATGACCTTGGACCAGACCAGGCAGCCTTTTTTAGTTGCTGGGCTCCAGCCTTTTTCCAGCGGGCCTATTTTGAGCCCTTTCCAGCTATCTTCGTCTTGTATAGTGCCTTCGGGTTCGGTCATTTCCGGCAGTTTTTTAGCGGGATCGTGTTTAGACAGGTTGGGATGATGTGCCCTTGCCTGGTCCAAAGTAGGATAGGCTCCCTCTACTACGAACAGCCAAGACCACTCAACGTTTTTCACCACAAAGGCCCATTTGTCGCCTTTTTTGAACTGGCTCATGGGATAACTTTTAGCGGCCTCACCTCTGATTATCATCCAAGGCAGGCCCGGCTCAAGCCCAACCGCCCCTCTCTGGGTAATATTCGTGAGAGAAAAATCGCTTGGTTTAAGTTGGCTCAGCCATTCATTTACCTTGGTATATTTTTCTCTGCAAAAGTGGCCGCGCTGCGATTTGTCGGCGCCTGCCGGAGGCCTTTGGGTGAAATATTCCAGAGTGTGGTTAGGCCAGTACACGTAATTGCTATAAACCAGTACGAAGGAGCCCGGTTCGTGAGCTCCGCCCGGGGTCACCTGGCTGGGTCCGCTGCCCGGTGTAGGGGTTGCAGCCGGTGTAGGGGTAGCAACCGGTTTTGCTGCTTCAGCCGGTTTGTCCGGTTTGAGCAGCGCAACACCCCCGGGATCACCGGTGAGAGGCGGGGGCGCTGCCAGGTGTTCTTCTATTTGACGTCTGTGGGAATCGCACTTGGCAAATGTGAGGGCTACCTTGTATTTCATCCAGGCCTGGTCATG
>JANQFN010000447.1 GCA_028277825.1 Desulfarculaceae bacterium | reverse complement strand
CGGACTCAGAGGCTCGGTCTTTTTTGAACATGCCCAGGCCGGCCCACAGGACCAGGGACAAGGCGGCTAATACATGCATGGACGTGGGACCGCGGAAAGCGGCCTCGGCTTCTTGAAAGGATATTTGTCCGGCCATCGAGTCGTGGGCCAGACACCATAAAAGGCCCAGACAGAGCATCAGGGTAAGGCTGAACATCGGCCAAATTTTGTTATTTAAAGAGAGGCTCAAGTCGGGCTCTTCTTCGGTAAAAGAAAAAGGACCATTACAACTGACAAACCGCACCTTATTGGTTGCGCGGCCAACCTATTGAAATGTTAGCACAGACCGGCTCATATCCAACAGTCGGGCCCAGAGCAAGATGCCCCGGAAAGCACCGCTAGTTCTTTTTGCGCAGACTGCCGGTGGTGTCCACCGCCCTTAGGTTGGCCAACTCCTCTTCGCTGGGTTCGGGCACCACGCCTACCTCGGGCGACACCTTCAACTCCCAGCCGGTGGCCTCTTTCACCTCCTGAACCGTGGTGAAGGGGTAATATGCGTCCAGATAGAACTCCTTGCTCTCCGGGTCCGGGCGCAGGATGCCCAGGGTGGAAATGATGGCCGCCGGGCCGCCGCCCACAAAGCCGGCCTTTTGGCGGGCGTCGCCGCCGTCCAGATAGCCCGGGCTGGAGATGTAGTCCACCTTTTGAGTGAAGCGCCGGCTCTCGTGGGAGGCCATGATCAAGTATTTCTTGGCCCCCACCGCGATGTCGTTGGCCCCGCCGGAGCCGTTGAGACGCACCTTAGGCGGCGGGTACTTGCCCAGCTTCCAGGGGGGCTCCTCCCAGATGCCGGTGGTATTGACGTTGCCGTATTTGTCCACCTGGGCCGCGCCGATCACCGCGTTGTCGCAGCGGCCCGAGGCCACCAGAAAGCCCAGGGCGTCGATGGCGTTGGTGAAGCTGGTGGCGTTGGCCGAAATGCGGTTGCACTCGATGCCCCAGGGCAGGCCGCCCACCGGGGTGGAGCCATACACCCCGCCTTCGGTGAAGGCCCGGAGGTTCGGCGCGTGGTTTCGCCGGGCAAAATAGCCGGCCAGCATGGACAGGCCCACCCCCAGGATGATCAGTTCACCGTCGCTGATCTCCCGCCCGGTGACGATGGCCATGAACTCCTGCTTGGTGTATTCCATGGTTCTTAGCCCGGACATTTCACGAAGACCGGACGTCCGGCTTCGCCAGCCACCGTCAGGCTATGTTGCCGGCTTCGCTCCAGCCTCGATGTAGTTTCAGCTACACCTTCGGCCGTCGCTCGCCGGTCGCCTTGCCTGCCTGCGGCTGGCTGTGCCGGGCCCGCAAACAATTTTTGCCATGATGCTCGTGTCACCCTTTTCATAACAGCCCCGCGAATGGTGTTTGAGTCAACAATACCGCCCAATCTTCGTGAAATATCCGGGCTACCCTTTTCTCCTGGCTTCCAGTTCCCTCACCTCGGCGTCCGTCTTTATCCACTGGCGGTAGGGGTCCATCAAAAAGGCGGTCTCGGTGGCGCTGATCTGGGCTAGTTTGTCGGCTCCGATCAAGTCCAGGTACTCGTCCCGGTTCTGGTAGGAATGGACCCACTTTTGGCAGTAGTCCTCGGTATCCTCGGCGGTCTTCATGGCCTGGTTCATGTAGAAGACGTGTTCCTCGTCGCTGTCATACAGGCCGCAGGAGGCCTGGGGCCAGGAGCAATAGGGCCAGTACACCACCGCCTCCACCACCTCGGCGATGATGCGCACCAGGTTGGGGTATTGCCGCATGCAGGCGGTGTCCACGATTTTATCGGCCACCAGCACCACCTTATCCGCCGCCCGGGACATCTCGAAGCGGCTCCACTCGCTGCCCAGCATGATGGCGTTGCCTGCCACGTCGGCCATAGTCACGTGGATCGCGGCCACCTCGGGTCTGAGCGAACTGAAGGCGCCCAGGGTCTTGCCCGTGAAGGGGTCGGCGATGACCGGGATTTTATTGCTGGCGGGATAAGTGTCCGGTTCGTCGCCGGAGCACCATTGCTGGTCGTTATTGATGTTCACCGTGGCCGGCACGAAGGGCCAGTTCATGGCCCCGCCGAAGAGCCGGAAGGCCATGGCCCCGTTGGAGTAGTCTTCGATAACGGTCTGGCCGCTGGTCACCGCCCGGTTGAGGCCGTTGGCAAAGCCGTACACCTCCAGGCCGGAAAAGCCCACCTCGCAGCGGCGTATGGCGCCCACCGCGGCCAGGAGGTTGACCTGGCTGGAGCCGCAGTGGCAGATCACGTTCAAGTCCTTCTTGCCCTGCTTGACCATCTCCTTGCCAAAGGCCACCGAGTCCGAGCCCACCGGAAAGGCCGCCCCGTGGCAATAGGTCATGCCGTCCCAGGTGTAGGTTGCCACCGCCTCCTGCATGGATATAAGTTTGTTCTGCACGGTCTAAACTCCTTTTTTCCATGGCGTCGAGAAAGGCCCCGCCGGAGGAACCGCGACCGCATTTTAGCACATGATGCCCGTTTCTCGGGGGGGCCATCGGGGGACTGGGAAGCACCTTTCGCGCTGGTTAGGCCCGGCATAGATTTTCACTTCAATCAGCGATTCGCGAATCGAAAGGCTATAATATAATAGATTTTTACTATTATTTTACTATAATTCAATTATATTTTATTCGCGGCCAGCAGGGTCTATTATGCCTGCCACGATATAAAAAAATGGGTTTTCGGGCCCTTTTCCGCTCCCGACAGGGACTCCCTTGACGCCGATCCATGTTGGCCAGACAAACAAAACCGGGACGGACAAATTCAGTCACAAACCCGGCGGGGGAAGCAGCATGATCAAAAAGCCACCATTGGCCTTATTGGCAATTGCTTGTTGCCTGGCAATCGCCTTCAGCTTCACTGCACCGGCACCGGCGCCGGCCAAGACCAAGACCACCAGGGTCGAGGCGCGAACCACCACCTTCGGCGGTTCCAGCTACATTTTGGGGTTTGCGGTCTGCGATTTGTTAAATAAAAATTCCAAATGGGTGCGGGGAGCGGTATTGGAATCAACCGGCTCGGCCGAAAATATTCGCACAGTGGCCGCCGACCCCAAAAAACAAAAACGGACCTTTTTCACCTGTTCGGTAGACATGTATGAACTGGCTAAGAAGGGAACCCCACCCTTTGACAAAAACGCCGTCAAAATCAAAGAGTTGATGGTGTTGGCCTATCAGCAATCCCTAGCGGGCATGATCATCACCCTGGATCCCGATATAAAGACCCTGGCCGATCTGAAGGGCAAGCGGGTGGCCACCTGGCCCCGGGGCACCACCAAATTCGACCTGACCTACAGCCTGGTGGCCGGCGCCGGCAAGGACGTGACCGACTCCATACAGTGGCAGTTCACCGGCTACGCCGGTTACAACGACATGATCCTGGGCAAGACCGACGCCGCTTTCGGATTCTTGCCCGAGCGGGGCCCCGGAGTCTACACCACGGTGCCCAAGCTCAAGGAACTCATTTCCAAGCGCCGGGTCTACTTTGTAAGCGCCACTCCTGCCATGCGCGCCCGCACCCTCAAGGAATTCGGTCCCGGCTACGGCGCCACCGCCATTGTAAAAAAAGGCGCCCTGGGCAAGGACGTCCCCCGCCAAGACACCATGGGCATCAACATCGTGCTGGGCTGGACGGTATATCCCCAGATGCCCCCGGAAGTTGCCTATGAGATCGTCAAGGTGATGTATGATAACCGAGAGAAATTCAAGCACTATCACAGCGCGGGCAAAAACCTGAGCAAGGACCGCCTGGGCGCCTTCCCGGCGGCCAAGGACAGATGGCATCCCGGAGCGCGAAGGTTATTCGAAGAGAAGGGCATCCCCTACGGACAGCAACATTTTAACCGGGTGTATCCCGCCAAATAGGCGGGGAAGCCCGGTTTTCAATAGCCGGCGAGCCGGCCTAAAAAAGGATTTATGAATAAATGATTCTGGGCAAATCCCTAACGCGCACCGCCGACTTGTTTCCCGGCAAAACCGCTATGATTTATGAAGATAGCTCCTGGAGCTACCGTGAGTTCAACTCGCGGGTCAACCGCCTGGCCAATGCCATCGCCAAGATGGGCCTGGCCAAGGGCGACAAGATGGCGGTGCTGGCCAAGAACTGCCCCGAGTATTTGGAAGCTTACCACGCCCTGGCCAAGCTGGGGGTGTGGATGGTGCCCATCAACTTCCGCCTGTTGGTGCCCGAAATCAACTACCGCCTGCTCCACTCCCGCTCCAGCGGCCTGATCCTGGGGCCGGAGTATGTGGAGGCCTTCCGCCAACTGGACTGGGTGGCCCGGGGGGCCCTAGGGGACCGGGTGTTGCTGCTGGGAGACGGGGCGCCGGCGGGGATGCACTCTTACGAGCAGGCCCTGGCCGGAGCCGAAGACGTGGAGCCGGAGGTGAACGTGGGCGCCGAGGACACCCTGTTCATCGGCTACACCGGCGGCACCACCGGCCGCTCCAAAGGTGCGGTGATCTCCAACCGGGCCATCGTGGCCGGTTATCTATACAAGGCCCTGGAATACGGGCATGACGAACATGACGTGACCCTGAACCCCGGGCCCTTCTGGCACACCGCCCCGCGCAACTGCTGCCTGGCCTTCTACTTCGGCGGGGCCACGGTGGTGATGCGCGACTTTGAGCCCCGCCGCTACCTTGAGCTGGTGCAGAAACACCGGGTGACCAGCTCATTTTTGGTGCCCACCATGCTCTCGGCCATCTTGGACCTGCCCGACCACCAGGACTACGACCTGAGCAGCCTGCGCGTGATCACCGTGGGCGGGGCGCCCATGTCCCTGCCCCTTAAACAAGCGGTGATCCAGCGCTTCGGCGATGTGGTCTACGAGCACTATGCCGCCACCGAGACCCTGATCATGACCACTATCAATGCCCGCGACATGCCGGCGCGCATGGCCTCGGCGGGCCGCCCTTCCTGGGATGTTTACCTTAAGATCGTTGACGAACAGGGCCAGGAAGTTCCCCCCGGCCGGGTGGGCGAAATCCTGATCAAGGGTCCTTCCTTGTTCAGTGGCTATTATAAAGACGAGGCCCAGACTCGCGAGGCCATGAGGGGCGGCTGGCTCACCCTGG
>JANQFN010000396.1 GCA_028277825.1 Desulfarculaceae bacterium | reverse complement strand
GGCCATATCATCGGCCCCGGGCCCGGCGTAGCGGGCGCTGTAGACCCCCGGTGCTCCCCCCAGGGCCTCCACCACCAGGCCCGAGTCATCGGCCAGGGCGGGCCGCCCCAGAGCCTGGCTCACCGCCACCGCCTTGAGCCGGGCGTTGTCCTCGAAGGTGTCGCCGGTCTCGGCCACCTCTTCCGTAAAGCCCATCTGGGCGGCGGTGGTCACCTCGATGCCCAAAGGCTCACACAGGGCCTTGATCTCCCGCAGTTTGCCCGGGTTGCCCGAGGCCAGAACCAGTTCCACAGCTACTGCCCCAACAAGGCGTTCTTTTGGGCCGTGAAGATCTGCTCTGCTGCCTCGGTGCCGGCCCGCACCATGTCGGCCAACTCGGCCGGGGTGAACAGGCCGTCCTCGCCGGTGCCCTGCACCTCCACCAGCCGCCCGCCGGGGGCCAGCACCAGGTTCAAATCCACCTCAGCCACCGAGTCCTCGTGATAGGCCAGGTCCAAATACAGCTCGCCGCCCACCCGTCCCAGGCTCACCGCCGCGATCTGCAGCTTGGGGCTCCTGCCCAGGCCGCGCATGGCCTGGGCCAGGGCCACCCAGCCGCCGGTGATGGAGGCGGTGCGGGTGCCGCCGTCGGCCACCAGCACGTCGCAGTCCACCCGGATGGTGTAGCCGTCCAGAACCCGCAGGTTCACCGAGGCCCGCAGGCTGCGCCCGATCAGCCGGCTGATCTCCCGGGCGCGGCCGCCCTTTTGGTGGTCGCGGCCGGTGCGGGTGTGAGTGGCCCGGGGCAGCATGGCGTACTCGGCGGTGACCCAGCCCTTGCCGCTGCCCTCCAAAAAACCCGGCACCCCCCGCTCCACCGAGGCGGTGCACAGCACTTCGGTGTCGCCGAAGGCGGACAGGCAAGCCCCCTCGGCATAAGGGTTCACCCCGGTAACCAGGCGCAGGGACCGCATCTGAAAGGGCAGTCGTCCATCGATCCTGGCCAAAATAATCCTCCAAAAATAGGCTGATAGGCAGTGGCTAAATTTAGCCCAGCCCCCTGGGGGTGTCAAGGAAGCCACATTTGCCAAAAAGCGCTTGACACCGGCGGCCTCAGCGCATAAAAAGCTGGGGTCGCGGCGCCGCCTCCCGGGGCCGCTTTGATTTGTGCGAGGCGAACTGTGCTCTTAAGCTCATACCATCCCGGCCAGGCCCCGCCCGGCCAGACCCTTTTGGGCGGCGCCGGCGCGGCTCGGGCCCGCCTATGCTACCATCTGGTCCTGCCCGGGCCGGGCTCCTCCGCTGGGGGGTCCGGCGTCACCGTAGGCCAGGCGTAAAGGCTTTTTTGTCTTTGCGCCCGGCAAGCATCCCCAGTTTATAGCCAAATAGATTTTGATACTACGGCCTGACCGCGGGCGCGCGCCGCCCCGGCCGGGCATCCGGAGACGCCACCTCATGTTGCGCCGCATCTTCAGCCCCGATCCCGCTAAGACCATGTCGCAGCGCCTGATAGCCTACTGCCCCGAGCCCACCCTGTGGAAGGAAATCAGCGCCTATTTGATCAAGGGCCGCCGACCCCGCCGGGCCGGGGCGAAAAAGGCCCTGCGCCGCTATCTGGAGCTCAGGGACCATTTGGGCGCCCGCGCCGCCTTTGCCGCCGGGGCCCCGCTGACCACCGAGGCCCTGGAGGGGCCCTGCCGCCGGTTCCTGTCCACCCGCCCGCAAGAGGACGGCTATGGCCAGTGGGCCCGCTTCTGCCTGGCCGCGGACCATTTGTTGATCATGGCCAGCCAGGTGCGCGCCCACCGGGGCAAAGAGCGCCTGCGCGAAATTCAGCGGGTGGAAAAACGCTTCCTGGAAGTGGCCGGGACATACCTGGAGCCTCTGACCCGGGAGGCGGCCGCGCCCGCCGGACCCGCTCCGCACCCCTCACCCACCCGGGCCCGGGCGGCCTGAGGGTGGTTGACGCATCTGTGGCGATGACATAGATTTTAGCCAGCCCGTGGCGGCAAACCGGGAGCGTGGTGGAACTGGTATACACGCTGGCCTTAGGAGCCAGTGCCTTGCGCATGGGGGTTCGAATCCCCCCGCTCCCACCAGCGGCGGAAGAAGCCATGGCTGATGCAGAAAAACCCAGTCCCCACCGGCCCCGCCTGAGCGACGCCGGCCTGGCCCCCACCCATGAGGTGACGGCCCTGGATCAGTTCGGCCAGAGCCGCCAGATCCACATTCCCGGCGAGCGTCCCTTGACCATCAAGGTGGACGGCAAGGAGATCGTCACCCTGATGACCCTGGGCTCCCACCCCGAGGAACTGGTGCTGGGCTATTTGCGCAACCAGCAGCTCATGGCAGAGATCGCCGACATCGCCTCGGTGCTGGTGGATTGGGACAAGGAGACCGCGGCGGTGACCACCACCCACGGCCGGGGCATCGCCGACCTGGAAGAAAAACTGGCCAAGATCACCGTGTCCACCGGCTGCGGGCAGGGTACCCTGTTCTCCTGCACGGTTGACAAAATCTACGAACTGAAGCTGCCCCCGGTGAGCCTCAAGCAGTCTACGGTCTACGGCCTGCTGACCGGCATGGCCAAGCTAAACCGCATCTACCGCCAAGCCGGTTCGGTGCACGCCTGTGCCCTGTGCCGGGGCGATGAGGTGCTCTGGTTCGTGGAGGACGTGGGCCGGCACAACGCGGCCGACACCATCTCCGGCCGCATGTGGTTGAGCGGGGTAGACGGTCTGGACAAGATCATGTTCGCCACCGGCCGGCTCACCTCCGAGATCGTGATGAAGGCGGCCCACATGCGCATCCCGGTGCTTATTTCCCGCTCCGGGGTGACCCAGATGGGCCTGGACCTGGCCCAGGATTTGGGCATGATCATCATCGGCCGGGCCCGGGGCAAGCGCTTTTTGGTCTACCACGGCGGCGAGCATGTGACCTTCGACGCCCCGCCGGAATCCTAGCCGGAATTCGCATTCTGGGCTTGCGTCCCGCGAGCATAAATTATATATAAACTATAGTTAATTAAGGTGTTTATGCCTTTTTTGGCATAGGTTGCCGCGCGAGATATTGCCTGCCCCTCAATTTTGCAAAGCGCTCATTTTTTTAATCCGACAATTGGGAGGAATTTTCGCCATGTATGGTTATCACGGCAAGGCACTGTTGGTGGATTTGTCCACCGGCGCGGTGGAGACCAAGGAAATACCGCAGGACTGGTACCGCGACT
>JANQFN010000395.1 GCA_028277825.1 Desulfarculaceae bacterium | reverse complement strand
TACTTCATCGCCCAGCTTGGCGAAGTCCGCCGAGAGTATGGAAGGGGCTACTTTGATCATGCCGCTCTCCTGATGGCCGTTTGCCACGCGCTGAGCGTTGGGCCAACGACTCTTTTCCGTCTCCTGGTAGGGGCTGGGTTTAGCCCCGCCCGTCTTCTTCCAACGCAGCCTGCCGGGCGGGGGTAAACCCCGCCCCTACATTTGGCTGATTTATTTTACCGACTATTTATTTGCCTCTTGCCGTTTTTTCCCAACGGGACCAACTCAATCCCGCACCAGCCGTGCCGCGAAAAAAGCATCACATTTGTCCCTATGCGGGAAGCTTCGCCAATAGCCGTCCTGGCCGATGCAGCGCTTCAGCGGGCCCTTGAGATCCCGGGGCCATTCTAGCCGCAGGCCGGGGTGCTCCGCAAGCAGGCGCTCGATTACTCCCCCGTTTTCGGTCTGGGTCACCGTGCAGGTGCAATACACCATAGCCCCGCCCGGCGCCAGCAGCACTGCTGCCTTGGCGACCAGTTTGTGTTGCAGTTTGGCCAAGCGGACCGGGTCGTCCGGGGTGCGCCGCCAGCGCACGTCGGGCCGGCGGCCCAGCACGCCCAGGGCCGAACAGGGCGCGTCCACCAGGATGCGCTCAAAGGGCCCGAAATCCGCGGGAAGCTCCAAGGCGTCGCCCGGGATGATCTCGGCCCCGGCCACCCCCAGGCGCTGGAGGTTGGCCTTCAGCGCCTTGACGCGCCCGGCTGAGGGCTCCACGCAGGTCAGACCGGCTCCGCCGCCCAAGAGCGCCGCCAAATGCCCGCTCTTTCCCCCGGCCCCGGCACACAGGTCCAAGACGCCCATGCCCGGGCCCACGCCCAGCAGATGGCTCATGGCCTGGGCCGCCGCGTCCTGCACCTGGAACAGGCCCTCGCCAAAGCCGTCCAGCTCCGCGGCCGGCGGCCGCTGGCCGTGCAAGACCAGGGAGTCGGGCACCAGGCGGTGGGGGCCGATGCCTCCGGCGCTGCCCGCCAGCATCTCGGCCACGTCCTCGCGGTATGTCTTCAGGGTGTTGATGCGTATGGTCAGGGGTGGCGGCTCCTGGTTGGCCGCCAGCCATTTCTCCACGAAATCAGCCGGCCACTCTTCCAGCAGCTCGTCCACCAGCCAGACGGGGTGGGAGTATTTCAGGGACAGGTGTGCCGTAGGGTCGTCGGCCTTATCCGGCAACGCCACCTCTTGCCAGTCCCGGGCCAGCTTGCGGAGCACCGCGTTGACCAGCCCCTGCCCCCTCCGGGCTTTGCTGGCCTTGGCCAGCTCGACGGCGGCCGACACCCCGGCGTGATCCGGGGTGGACCCCAGGGCCAGCTCGGCCGCGCCCAGGCGAAGCACCGTGAGCACCGGCGGGTCCAGCTTATTGAGGGGACGGTCCAAAAAGGCGGCCAGCAGGTGATCCAGATACAGCCGGTTTCGAAGTACCGCAAAGACCAGGTGAGTGGCAAAGGCCCGCTCCCGGGTGGGGGCGTCCTTGAGATGCCGGCCCAAGAGGGTCTCCAGATGGGGGCCGCGCTCCAGTCCGCCCAGCACCTCGAAGGCGGCGCGGCGCGCTTTCACGAACCCAACCGGTCGCCGGGGCCCAGACGGGCGCCGCGCAGGAAATCAGCGGCGGCCATGCGCCGCTTGCCCGCGGCCTGCACTTGCGCAATACCCAGGGCCCCCTGGCCGCAGGCCACCAGCATCATGTCCCCGCTGGGCTCCAGCAGGGTGCCGGGCCGCTGGCCGTGGTCATCCTCCAGCACCTTCGTGGGCGCGAACAGCTTCAGGGGCGCGCCGGCCAGCTCGGAAAAGGCCCCGGGCCAGGGGTCCAGGCCGCGCACCCGGCGGTCCAGTTCCACCGCCGGGGCTCCCCAGTGCAGGCTTCCATCGCTTTTTTTGAGCATGGGGGCGTAGGTGTGGGCCCCGTGATCCTGGGGGGTGCGCGGGGCGTGGCCCCCGGCGATGGCCTCCAGGGTGGCCAGGGTCAGGCCGGCGGCCATCTTGGCCAGGCGCTCGGCCAGGGAGCCGGCGGTCTCCTGGGGGCCGATGGGGGTCTCCTCCTGAAAAATCACGTCGCCGGTGTCCAGGCCCACGTCCATGTACATGGCGCTGACCCCGGTCTTGGCCTGCCCCTCCAGGATGGCCCAGTTGATGGGCGCCGCGCCGCGAAAAAGCGGCAGCAGGGAAAAATGCAAATTCACCGCGCCCAGGCGGCCGGTGTTCAAAACGCCGGCGGGCAGGATTTGGCCGTAGGCCAGCACCAGGAGCAGGTCGGGCTGGAGCTCCTGCAAGCGGGGCACGATATAGGCGGCCTGGTCCGGCTGGAGCACCGGCACCCCCAGCTCATCGGCCAGGGCGGCCACCGGACCGCGTTTGACCTTGCGGCCCCGGCCCGCCCGGCGGTCGGGTTGGGTCACGGCCAGAAGCACCCGGTGTCCGGCCCGGGCCGTTGCCTCCAAGGTGGGGCGGGCGATCTCCGGGGTGCCCATGAACACCAGGCTTAGCGGTTTCACGCTTGGTCCTTTTTGATCTGCTTGAGGCGGCGCTTTTTATACATGGAGCGCTTCAGGGGGCTGATGCGGTCCAGAAAGAGCCTGCCTTCCAGATGGTCCAGCTCGTGCTGCAGGCAGATGGCCATGAGCCCCTCGCCCTCGATGGTGATGGGCTCGCCGTCCAAGTCCATGGCCTCCACCACCACCCGCTCGTAGCGCTCCACGTCGCAGGTGTACTCGGGCACCGACAGGCAGCCCTCCTCGAACACCGTGGCGCCTTCGGCCTCCACGATGCGCGGGTTGATCAAGACGATGGGGTTTTGACCCTCTTCGGGCTCGGAGCAGTCCACCACCACCAGGCGCAGGTCGTGCCCCACCTGGGGCGCGGCCAGGCCCACGCCCGGGGCCTGGTACATGGTCTCGGCCATGTCCCGGGCCAGTTCACGAACTTCCTGGGTCACCTCCCTGACCTGACGGCAGGCGCGGTTTAAGACCGGATCGGGAAAGGTTTTTATGTCGAGGACGGGCATTGCGCATCTCCGCTGGCAAAACTGCGACGGGGCGGCCCCCGTCTGGAGATTAAGTATAGCGTGAGTGTTGCCCGGGTTAAAGGCCCCGGCCCCCTTGCGGCCGAGGTGGTGCAACCGCCTCCAGCTCGCCCTAACCCGGATATTTCACGAAGGCCGGCCGTCCGGCTGCGCCAGCCCAGCGCTGGCTATGTTGCCGGCTGCGCTCCAAGCACGACGTAGCTTTGGCTACGCCTCCGCTTCTCGCTTGCCGCCAGCGTGCCGCTGGTGGCAAAGCGGGTCGTGTTATGTTTGGCTCCCGCAAAGATGACTG
>JANQFN010000275.1 GCA_028277825.1 Desulfarculaceae bacterium | reverse complement strand
AAAAACACGTATTCCCCGCCGGCGGCGGGCAGCCTGGAGCCCAACTCGGCATAGGACAGGGCCCCGGCCAGAGCGATGCCCCCGCCCACCAGCCAGGCAGCCAAAAGCAGCCAGGGCTGGCCCAGCATCTGCATGATATAGCCGCTGGTGGTGAAGATGCCGGTGCCCACCATGTTGGCCACTATCAAAAGACAAGCGCTGGCCAAACCAATGCGCCTGGCCTGCGAGACCACCGGACCGGGCGCGGTTTGTGGCGTATCAAGGGGCATGGCTATTAAATCCCTATAACAGGATTCTAAGGCAACCCGGCGCTTTGCGGCGGGAGGCGGCGCCAAAAGGCCCGGGCAGTAATCGAAAACGGCCCACGCCCGCGCTGAGCAGGGAAACCTTCCCCTCAGCGGCGGGTGCGGCCGGATTTTTTCAGAGGCGGCGGATTATTACTGGCGGTTGACGCTGAAAGTGCCGTTACCCAAGGGGCCGGAGTAGTTGCCGTTAATGGAACTGCTGGTGTACTTGCCGTCTAAGTGCATGCTCCAGCCGCTGGCGGTGATATCCCCCACGAAAAGGCCGCCGGTGGCGGTGCCCTTCAGGGGTCCGCTGATGTCGCCCTCCACGGTGCCCTGCAGAGTGAAGTTGCCGGTGACGTTGTTGCCGCTCTGGGTGATATTGCCGTGCATGGCGCCGCTTTTAATCTCCCCCTCCGGGCACTTCCAGGTGCCGGACCAGTTGCCGGTGAGGCTGTCGTCGGCCAAGGCCGCCGAAGCGCCGGATAAGACCAAAACCCCCATCAACAATATGACGGCCAGACTAGTTAGTTTTCTCACGAGAATTCTCCTTCCGGGGCTGGCGATCAAAGGTAAGCAGCAGTCCTAGCTTCGCACAAACTCCCAGGCTTGGTCCAGATCGGCGACGTCGAAATACTTCTCCACGCGCTCTTGGCCCCCGCTGCCGAATATGACGTTGTCCATTTTGACCAGGTGCTTTATCAGGTCGCTGTGGCCCACCACCGCGATGTGGCGTAGCTGTTCAATGTATTTGAGGGCATAGGCGGCGTCTTCGATGAAAGCATCGAATTTGATGTCTCTCAATTTCAGGTTATCGATTTTGCACAAGAGATTTATGCGGTCAAATCCCTCGGCCAGTTTGGCCTCGAAGAGCTTTTTGAGCGCCTCCACGTCCTGCTTGGTATAGCTCTCGCTTACCTCCACACCAATGACGTTGCCTTGGCTTCCTTCCAATATTTGGAACATGTGGATCACCTCTCCCCGGTCTTTTGCCTGCACCTGCTTAATTCACGGTAAGTCCCAGGATATTTATCCTTTAGACTCTTTGTCAAGGTACTCAAATGCACAATTATGGTGTCTTTCGAAAACCGATGTCACCTTTGGTTTGTTTCCAGCGCCATCTGCCTGAGCATCCTTTTTCTTGTTGCCAGTGGTTATTCATACTACACTCGAACAACCGGGGTTGCTGAAGCCGGTTCGGGCCACAAGGCCACACACCGCATTTTCCTAACCGTCCCGAAGAATCAACATGAGTTCAGCAAGAGACTTGAACAACCGACGCCTGGCCCTGGCAACATGTCTTACTGTTCTATTCGCCCTCGCCCTGCTGGCGGGCGCTCCGTCCCCAGCCCGGGCCGCCAAAATCTATGCTGACCGCGGCCTGGGTTATTCCCTGGAGCTGCCCGCCCATTGGAGCGTGCAGGTCAAAGCGGGCAGCGAGGGCCGTTCGCTGGTGTTCTCCGGGGCAAAGGGGACCACGGAGTACGCCACCACCATCAGCCTGCAGGTGCTGCCCCGGGGCAACTACCCCGGCCTGGCCGCGGTGGCGGCCGACCTGATCGGCCAGTGGCAAAGCCTGCCCGGCTACAAGCTGCTGTCCCGCCAAAAAGGCAAGCTGGCCGGCCGGCCGGCCCTGCGCCTGTTGGTGGAGTACCGCCCGCCGGGCGGCGGGCAACCCTTCCGCCAGGAGCAATTCGTCTGCCAGGGCGCGCGCGACTATTTCTTGCTGGCCTACACCGCTCCGCTCACCCTGTTTAAACGCTACCGGCCCCACCTGGCCAAGGCCCTGGATAGCTTCGCCCTGACCGGCGGCCCCCAGCGGAGGACGGAGAAACCCGCCCCAACGGCCTCGCCGGCCTATCAAGAAAAGATGCTGGCGGTCACCTATGGCCCGGCGGTGGTCAAACAGGCCGGTGGGCCGCTCTATGCGCCTTCCTATGACAACGGCACCTTTCAGGGCGGCCAGGTGGCCGCCGCGGTGCGTTCCATGGTGGGCAGCCAAAGCCGGGTGCTGGTGGAGCTGGCCAAGCGCCAGGCCGCCGTGCTGGCCGCCTACGGCCGGCTGGAGGAGATACAGGCCGGGCAGGCGGCGCTGTTACAGGCCGAATTGGCCAGCCTGCCCGCTGAGGTGAAAAAACTGTTCAAGCTGCAAACCGAATACGCCATCTTGCAGCGGGCCCAGCGGGGCGCGGTGGAGGGCGCCCTGGCCGCGCTGCCCGCGCCGGAGTTGGTCAGCGATGACCTGGCCGGGGTGCAGGCTCTGGCCGCCCTGCAGGTGGGCCTCAGCGACCAACAGGCCTTGATCCTCCGGCAGAACGACCGGGTCTGGTCCACGGGCATGCGGCTCTACCAAAACCTGGGCAAGGAGTCCTCGGGCCTGCCCGCGCACACCCGCCTTAAGCTGGCCCAACTCAACCGCCGGCAGCAAAAGGCGGCGCTCGAACTGGTCGCGGCGGTGGAGGCCATGAACGGCAAAATGGCCAACCTGGTCATGGTGCTGGATCTGTGGGACCGTTTCCAATTGGAGGTGGGCCGGGCCTACGCCCGGGACCTGGCCAGCGCTTTGCCCCGCCTGGAGGCCGAGGCCGACAAACTGGCCCGGGCGCGGCCGGACGACCCCGGCCTGTTGGTGATCGCCGAAACCATCGACGCCCTGGACTCGCTGCGGCAAGACCTGGCAATGCGGCCCCTGGCCTCCTTGCCCGCCCGCCTCTGGCGATACTTGGGTGATTTGGCGGTGCCGCCGGCCCACGCCGGGGCCTGGGACTTCACCAAGCGCTTCGCCCAAAACGCCTATTACGCCGGCCGCATCGGCATCACCGCCACCTTGAACGTGCCCCGCCTGGCCGCCCAGGGCCTGGGGCATTCCGCCGAGCGCCTGGGCCAGGAACTCTCCTACGGCTCCATCGACAAGCTCAACGTTACCTCCAACCCCGACAAAATCTTGCCCAGCGCCGAGGAGATCATCAAGCACAACCCCAAGATGGCCAAGCACCGGGCCAAACTGGTGGAGGCGCTCAAGAAGATCAAGAAACGGCACAAGGTGGAGAACGCCCAGGGCTACGTGGAACTGAAAAAGGCCACCATCGACTCCAACGTGGCCGAGTACCGCAGCAACCAGTACGGGGCCAAGGCCTTAAACCGGGCGGTCAAGGGCATCGACGACCTCAAAGCCGGAGTGGAAAAGGGTGCTGAGACCCTCACCCAGGATATGGTGGGCGGTGCCGCCGGGCCTCTGGCCGGCAAGACGCTGGGCTGGGCGGCGGGCAAGGTGAACGGCTTCGCCGCCGGCATCGCCTACGGGGTGGTGGCCGACATTCCCAAGAGCGTGGCGGTGCTTATAAACCCCAAGTCCACCTGGGCCGATCACGGCAAGGCCTACTATGACCTGGCCGGCTCCATGGGCGGGGCGGTGACCGGCCTGGGCAAGACCGCGGTGGCGGTCAGCGCCAAGACCATGCCCCGCCTGGCCCAAGTGGTCAAGAGCAGCGGCAAGCTGGTGGGGCGCATGATCCCCCAGGGCTCCAAAGCGGCGGGTATGGCCGACGATGTATTGGCCCCGGTGATCAAAAAGGGCAGGGAGGCGGGACGGCGGGCGGCCAAGACCGTCCGGCAAATGAACTCCGGCATCGCCAAGAAGGTGAAAAAGGGCATCAAGGACGGCATGGACCAGGTGAAGGACCTGGCGGCCAAGCCCCTGGGTCAGACCGTCAAGGGCGACCTGAAGGGCATCGTCAATGATGTCACCAAAAACCTCAAGGCCACCGACGCCGACATGCTCAAGAACTTCGCGGCCAACTTCACCACTAAGGGGCTGTTGGAAAACGCGGCCAATGGGACTTTCTCGGACAAGGCCCTCAAGCCGGTGCTGGACGCCGCCGAAAAGATGGCCAGCGGCCCAGAGGCCCCGCCTAAAAAGGATCAAATCGCCCAGAAACCGGCACCGGCCAAGAAAACGGCCGCCAAGACCTCAAGCGGTTTTTCCAGTAAGGCGGCCAGCGGGGGCAAGGCCAAGACCACGGTGGCCAAGGCCGAACCCAAGAAAGCGGAAAAACCCAAACCCAAAAAGAAGAAAAAGGCCAAATACCGCAAGGAGACCCCGGAGGAGCGCAAGAAGCGCAAGGCCGATCTCATGGCCCGGGCCAAAAAGCGGGCCCGGCGCATGCAAAACCCGGACTATGTGCCGCCCAAAAACGACTCCACCAAAGTGATCGAACAGGACTGCACCATAGACACGGTCATGTGGCACAAAAAAACGCCGGAGAACAAATGGCCCACCACCTATTACATCCGGGGCGGCCAAGTGTCCGGCTCCTTTGACAATACCTACAACTATCAAAAGCACTGCACCGACAAGTGGTGCTGCAACCCGGCCCGCACCACCGGCACCTTTTCGGGCAGCCTGATGAACAACGTAATCAGCGGCACCTGGCAGATGAAGCACCATGCCCACAATTGTTGGCAAATAGTCACCCACAGTGAGAAGGGTGCTGACGGCAAATACGTCCAGCGGACCAGCAAGTGCACTTACACTACGTCCGGAGTTTCCCAATATAGGATCAACCTCACCCTTGGCATGAACGGGCAGCTTGAGCAGACCTGGAAATCCAAGTACGACGGCACCACCAGTTGGGGGCCGGGCTGCTACAAGGATTACGCCAACACCACCAAGACCAATGTGGGCAAGTGGCATAGCTGGGACGATCCAGTGTATAAGGGCGATAATTATCTCTTCGTGGGGGTGTGGGAAAAGCGCAAGCGCCCCAAGGCGGAGGACGAGGATAAATAATGCAGGACAGACTCTATTTCAGTTTGGTCTTGCTGGCGGCGCTGGCCCTGTTCGCCGCATCGCCGGCTCTGGCGGCCTGGCAGGCCGAGCAGCCCGCCAGTGCCGAAAGGCCCCAGAAGCAAGCCGACTCGCCCTTTGCCCTGCCGGAAAAGCGGCAGGCAACAGACCAGCCCGCCCCGCCGGCCAAGGGCGACAGCCCCTTTGCCCTGCCCGGAAAGGGCCAAGCGGCGGACCAGCCCGCCCCCAAAGACGAGACCAAGTCGCCTTTCGCCCTGCCGGACAAAAAGGCGGCCCCGCCCCTGGACCGGACCCAGGCCGACAAGCTCATGGCTCAGGGCATCGCCCATGCCCAGGCGGGGCGCTTGGATGAGGCGGGCAAGGCCTTTTGGGCGGCGGCCCGGGCCAATCCCGGCGACCCCCGGGCCTGGAACAACCTGGGCCTGGTTTTGCGCAAGCAAGGCAAGCTCAAGCAGGCGGCGGACGCCTACCGCCGGGCCCTGGAGGTGGACGCGGGCTTCGCGGTGGCCTACAAGAACCTGGGGGTGCTGCTGGAGCAGGCGGGGGATCCCGCCACCGCGGCCAAGGCCTATCTCAAGTACGTGCAATTAAGCCCGGGCGCTCCGGACGCGGCCCCGGTCAAGAAGCGGGCTCTGTGGCTCAGGCAAAAGGGAGGCGGCAAATGAAGCGGCTGGAGTTGATTGCGGTTTTGATGTTTGCCGCCCTGCTGGCGCTGGCCGCCGGCTGCGGCCACAAGGCGGCGCCGATACCGGCCAAGCCGGTGAAGCTGGATTTCAAGGCCGGCGAACGACTCTATGTGCGGGCCAGCGCCTTGAACCTGCGCCAGTGCCCCAGCACCGACTGCCGCATCCTGGCGGTACTCAAGGGCGGCCAGGCGGTGCGCCTGGAGGCGCTCAAGGGCGGCTGGGGCCAGGTGCTCACCGTGGGCGGCAGCCGGCGGGGTTGGGTGGCGGCCCGTTACCTGGCCAAGACGCCTCCGGCGGGCGTCCCGCCGGCCACGGCCAGCGAGCCGCCGCCGCTGCCCAAGGAGCAGTGGGCCACGCCCAAAGAGGGCCAAGCGCCGCCTCCGGTCAAGGAGGAGTACAGCAAATAGCGCCTATTGCTGCTCACGGAACTTGAAGGTGTCCACCATACGCTGGAACATTGGCAGATACTCTTTGTATATGGCCGGCACCGCTGCGTAACTGATCAAGAGAATGTAGTTTTTGTGCTCCACCCCCAGTTGGGTGTGGGCGTATTCCGCTGGCTGGCCGTCCGGCCCCTTGGCCTGGTAGCTGGCCAGGAAAAAGGGTGAGCGCTTGCCGGCCACGCTGACCTCGCCTTTTTTGAGTATCTGGCCCGAGGGCAGCTTGGCGTATTTGTTCAGGAGATTTTTCATCTCGCCCATCAGGGGCAACCCGCCTGGAGTCTTGTCGATCATCTGGATGATGATGGTCACCCGCCCGCCCGGGCTTCCCTCCGGACCGTTGATGAAATATGCCCCGCTGGTGGTTTCGCGCTGGCGCCAATCCGCCGGAGCCTTAAAGGCGAAGCCGTACTTGTCGTCGCCCATCCACTTCAGGGCCGGAGCCGCCGCCTTGGGGGCCGTTTGCGGAGCGGGGGCCGGGGCCGGGCTCGGCGCCGGAGCCGGCTTGGCGGCGGTTTGGGCCGGGGCCGCCGCCACCGTGAAGGCCAGCTTTTCAGCCGGCTTGCCGTTTAATAAAAACTCCACTTCATATTTGCCCGGCGGCCAGCCGCTGGCCGGGGGGGTCACCTCCAGGCTGGCCCAGGCCTCGCCTTCCACGCTCAGCTCGTCCGCGGCGATCTGGCGCTTTTTGCCCTCTAGGAAATAGAACAAAATCTTGACCTTGGTGCCGGGAGGAGCGGCGCTGAACTTGGCGGTGGCGTATATGGTGCCGCTTTGGGTGGTCACCTTGTCCAAGGGCTCGGTGGGGGCCTGGGTTTTGGCGTCGACCGCCGAGGCCAGTTTGGGGTCGGACAACTCGGCGGTGGAGGCCTGGAAAGAGGCTTCGCACCCGGCCAGAAGCAAAATGGCGGCGATGACGGCCAGCGGTGTCAATCGTTTCAGGGTCATTGCTCTCTCCTGACGGCGGCGGACATGACAGTGCTCTAGTGTTTTCTAGCCTAGAATTTTATACCAAGCCGTTTGCAGATGGCAGGGAAAACCGCTGCCCAGCGCGGGCAGGTGTCGGCGGCGGGGACGGCGGAGCTTGACTTTGCAGAATTGGTTGTATATGCTACCAAATTAGAGGACTTCTCTCTGGCTCCGGCAAAGGGTTGTTTCATGGATGTGCAAACCGAATGCGTCTGCGCCAAACTGCGCAAGGCCACCAGGCTGGTGACCAATATTTATGATGAATATTTGGTGTCCACCGGCCTCAAGGCCACCCAGTATGGCTTGCTCAGAAACATCCAGCTTATGGAGCAGCCATCGGCAAACAAATTGGCGACCGTGATGCAGATAGACAAAACCACCCTGGCCCGCAACCTCAAGGTCCTGGAGCGGCGGGAGTTGATCAGGCAGCGGGAGGGTGAGGATCGGCGGGTCAAGGTGATCAGCCTCACCGAACATGGTGCCGGCATTCTGCGGGCGGCCGGACGCAAGTGGCAAGAGGCGCAGAAAGAAGTGGCCACCCGGCTGGGACAGGAACGTTTGGACCGCCTGTTTGAGGACCTGTCGGCTTTAGATGGCTGATGGCAAAAGATTCATTTGCTCCCGAAGGCCCCGAAACGGCCCGGGTGCATCGGCGTATTAAGGGGGGGAACAAGGAGGTATGGTTTTGAGCATTAAGGCAGAAAACCCTCGGGCGTGGATAGAGGGTTTGGTCCAGGAATTTCTGGCCAACTCGCCCAGCAACAATTTGCAAAACGAGGCCGGCGACCGCGCCTGGGACGAGGCCCTGGTGGGCTTTGCCTCGGGCGCCGATCCCATCTGGCAGCAATACAAGGAGTACGTGGGCGCCTTTCATTGGACCCCCTGGGAGGTGTTCAACCAGCACCAGCCGGATGAGCCGGTCAAGGCGGAAGAGCTGTCGGTTGTCTCCTGGGTGCTGCCCCAGCGGGAGATGGTCAGAAAGGCGAACCTCAAACAGAAAAAGTATCCCGCCGACGTCTGGGCCCGGGCCCGCATCTACGGCGAGCAGTGCAACGCGGCTCTGCGCAACCATCTCGTGGACAACCTGGCCCAGGCCGGCCATCCCGCGGTGGCACCCATGCTGGTCTCCAACTGGACCGTCGTCAACTCCCAGCGCTTCTCCTACGCCTCCAGTTGGTCCGAGCGCCACGCGGCCCACGCCGCCGGCCTGGGCACCTTCGGCCTCTGCGACGGGCTGATCACCGCCAAGGGCAAGGCCCTCAGGGTGGGCTCGGTGGTGGCCAAAATTCAATTGGAGCCGACCCAGAGGCCCTATCACGATCACCGGGCCTATTGCCTTTTCTACGCCGAGGGCACCTGCGGCAAGTGCATCGACCGCTGCCCGGTGCGCGCCCTGACCGAGGCGGGGCACGACAAGGAGAAGTGCCGTGAGCACTTGGTGGTCACCAGCCAGTACGTGCGTGAAACCTACAACTTCGTGGGCTATGGCTGCGGGCTGTGCCAGGTGGGCATCCCCTGCGAGTCGCGCATCCCGGTCAGGGCGGCCCGGGAGGCCTATGAGCGAGGCGAGATACCGCCGCCGCCGCCGCCGCTGGCTTAAGCAAGACGATTGCATTCAACGACACAGCGATTTTTCCAGCACGAAGATAACCACAGGAGAACGCATATGGGACTGGTTACGGTTGACAAGGACAAATGCAAAAAGGACGCGATCTGCGCCATGGAGTGTCCCCGGCGCATCATCAGCATGGACGGCGAGGACGGTCACCCCATGATCGCCGAAGAAAAAGAGGCCTTCTGCATGGTCTGCGGCCACTGCGTGGCGGTCTGCCCCCACGGGGCCATGAGCATCGCCGGGGTGGAGTTGGCCGACTGTCCGGATATCGAGCGGGAGTTGGATCTTTCCGAGGAGCAGGCCGAACAGTTCTTGCGTTCGCGGCGCTCCATCCGGGTCTACCAGGACAAAGAGGTGGAAGAGGAGGTCATGCGCCAGCTGATAAAGACCGCCAGCTACGCGCCCACCGCCTCCAACGCCCAGAACCTGGAGTGGCTGGTGATCAGCGGCCGCGAGCAGTTGCTGGTGTATTCCGAAAAGACCATCGACTGGATGCGGGGGGTGATCCAGGCGGCGCCGGATTCACTGCCCGCCACCTATTTCACGCCCATCGTGGGCGGCTGGGAGATGGGCTACGACGGCACCCTGCGCAACGCCCCCACCTTGGTGATCGCCTCCGCGCCCAGCGCCAACCTCAACGGGCTGGTGGACGCCAGCATCGCCCTGAGCTATCTGGAGTTGGCCGCGCTGCCCTTGGGGGTGGGGACCTGCTGGGCCGGCCTGCTCCGGGGCGCCATGCTTAACACCCCCGGCATGCCCCAGGAGATGGGCCTCAAGGAGGATCACACCTGGTACTACCCCATGATGATCGGCTACCCCAAATTCAAGTACCACCGCCTGCCCGAGCGCAAACCACCGGTGATTACCTTCAAATAAAGCTGCTTGCTCTAAAGGCCGGGCCCTGGAACCTCAGGGTCCGGCCTTCTGAAAACATTCGCAATAACAATTTGTTATCGCCTGAGCCTCACCTTTGAGGCACAACACGCCTCCCCTGGCTTGACGAAAGGGCCTCCTGGGCTTATAAAATTGTATACAATTTGAAATTGTCGTATTTTGCCGGGTCCTTGAGCGGGGTCCGGCCTGTACAGGTGCCAAATGATCAAATCCATGAACGTGGCCTGGTGGGTCAAGCGCTGGAGCGAGCTGAATCCGGAAAAACCGGCCCTTTTTTTCCGGGATCAGTGCATCACCTACGCCCAGTTGCACGCCCGCAGCGAGGCCGTGGCCGCCTGGCTACAGGCGGTGGGCATCGAAAAGGGCGACCGGGTGGCGCTGCTGCTGGACAACCGGCCCGAGTTCTTGGAGATGTATCTGGCCTGCGCCCGGCTGGGGGCCATTTTCGTGCCCCTGAATTTTCGCCTGGCCACGCCGGAGATCGACTATCTCTTGGGCCACTGCCGGCCCCGCCTTTTCGTTTTCAGTCACAACCTGGCCCACAAAGTGCGGCCCCTGGACCTGGATTCCTACCAGCCGCCTCTGGTGGCGGCGGTGGTGGGAGACAACGACACCGGGGTGGAAGCCTTGGACTACCGGGTTGGGACCCGTCGATACGAAGGCCAGGAACCCTTTGTCACCGCCTCCCTGGGCCCGGCCGACCCCACCGAGCCCCAGGTGATCATGTACACCTCGGGCACCACCGGCCGGCCCAAGGGCGCGGTGCTCAGCTATCGCAAGACCTTTTTCAACTGCCTCAACGCCAATATATTTTTCAAACTGCGCTTCGACGACACCATGCTGGTGGTGCTGCCTTTATTCCATTCCGGCGGCCTGTTCATCCAGTCCAGCCCCTGCCTGCACCAGGGGGGCACCATCGTCTTGCACCAGCACTTTGAGCCGGCGCGCATCTTCGAGGACATCGAGGCCTATAAGGTCACCAAATTCCTGGGAGTGCCTACGGTGTACCAGGGCATCCTGCAGGCGGCCGAGGAGGGCAGGGGGGACTTCTCCTCCCTGCAGGTCTGCGCCATCGGCGGCGAAAAGGTCACCCTGGAGTTGCTCGGCCAGTGCCAGGACATCGGCCTGCCCCTGAGGCAGATCATGGGCCAGACCGAGACCTCCATCCTGCTCTGGGCCTCTGAAAAAGAGGGCCTGGCCAAGCCGGGCACCGTGGGCCGGCCGGTGTTCTACGCCGAGGTCAAACTGCTGGACGAAGAGGGCCGGCCCGTCGCCGCCGGCGAGGTGGGCGAGATCGTGGTGCGCGGCCCGGTGTTGATGAAGGAGTATTGGCGCGACCCCGAGCGCACCGAGGCGGCGCTCAAGGGGGGTTGGCTGCACACCGGCGACCTGGCGCGCAGGGACGACGAAGGATACTTCTATCTGGTGGACCGGGCGCGGGACATGTACATCTCCGGCGGCGAGAACGTATACCCGGCTGAGGTGGAGCGGGTGCTAAGGGCCCATCCCCATGTACAGGAGGTGGCGGTGGTGGGGGTGGCCGACTCCCGCTGGGGAGAGGTGGGCCACGCCTTCATCATCCAGCGAGACGGCTGCGTCTTGGGGACCGAAGAGGTGCAGAACTACTGTCGCGCCGAATTGGCCGGCTTCAAGTCCCCCCACAAGGTCACCTTTTGCCAGGACTTTCCCCGCACTCCCCTGGGCAAGGTGCGTAAGTTCCTGCTCCTGGAGCAGGACGACTGGGAGACTGGTTAAACCGCCGGGCCCGTCCGCCGGGGTCTAGCCGCCGGTGGGGTCGTCGTAGCTGAAGTCGAACTCCCCGTCCATGATTTCGGTTAGCACCCCGCAGGTCTCCCGGGGCATATTGATGAAGGCATAGCTGGTGCCCATCAGCCGGCGGGGCTCCTGGTCTATGGTGCGCTGGCCTTTGGCCTTGAGTTCGGCCAGGCCGGCGGCCACGTCATCCACCCGGTAGGAGATCAAAAACACCCCCTCGCCTCTCTTGTCCAAAAAGCGGGCCACCTCGCAGTCGGGCGTCATGGGCTCCATCAGCTCCAGGGCCACGTCGTTTAAGTAATAGCGGGCCACGCGGATGGATTCGCTGGGCGCCTCGTAGATGCCGTCCAGGGTCAGGCCCAACAGGTCTTCATACTGGGCCTGGGCCTGGGCCAGGTCCCTCACCGCGATGCAGATGTGGTCAAAAGCTTGCGTCTTCATGCTATTCTCCAGCCCCGCCCTCTCCACGGATGGCCTTGAGCACCCGGTCCGGGGTGAGGGGGTAATCAAACACCGGTTTGCCGATGGCATTGGATACCGCCGCCGAGATGGCCTGGGCGGCGCTCATGGCGATGGACATGCCCGCCTCCTTGGCCCCGAAGGGGCCGGTGGGGTCCAGGCTCTCCACGATAATGGTCTCCATGGCCGGCATGTCGCAGGCCAGGGGAACCTTATACTCCAAAAAAGTGGGATTCAGACAGCGGCCGTTTTCGGTCCACACGTGCTCTTCGCGAAGCATGCCGCCCACGCCGCCCATGGTGGCGCCGCCCTCGAACTGGCCCTCCACCAGCATGGGGTTCAGGGCGCGGCCGCAGTCCTGGGCCAGCCACAGGCCCAGCAACTCGACCAGGCCGGTCTCCGGGTCCACCGCCACCTCGGCGATGCTGGCCCCGAAACTGAAAGTCTCGCTGAGCTGCCCCTGGGGGTTGGAGAGCCACTCGCGGCGTTGGTCCACCTTGGGGGTGAAGGAGCCCTGGCCCATCACCGGCCGGCCCTGGATCAGGGCCATGCGGATCACCTTGGCCAGGGGCAGGCCGTGGTCCGGCGAGCCGGCCACGAAAACCTTGCCGCCGGCGGCCACCAGGTCGGCCGGGTTGGCCCCCATGGCACCGGCGGCCACCTCGAAAATCTGGCGGCGGGCGTCTTCGGCCGCGGCCAGCATGGCGTTGCCCCCGGCGAAGGTGGCGATCATGGAATAAGCCCCGGGGTCATTGGCGGTCATCTCGGTGTCCGCACTGATCAGCTGGATGTTCCCCGGATCCAGGCCCAGCACCTCGGCCGCGATCTGCACCAGCATGTTGTCGTTGCCCTGGCCGTTGTCCACCACCCCGCTGACCACGGTGGCGCCGCCGTCCTCGTTGAACTTGATGGTGGCCTGGGAGCCGCCCCGGATGCCCAGGGGGAAGCCGGTCTGCACGCTGTTGGTGCCCAGGCCGATGCCCCGCCAGGGGGGCAGCTTCTTATACTTATCCCCCCAGCCCGAGGCCTTGCCCGCCTCCTTGATGCAGTCCGTGAGCCCGCATGATTGCACCTTGCTGCCGGTGGGGGTGGTGTCCCCGGTGCGGCGGGCGTTTAACAGCCGCACCTCCAGGGGGTCTTTGCCCAGCTCTTCGGCCAGCATGTCCAACTGCAGGTCCACCCCGCCGGCAAAGGCCCGGCCGTGCACCCGGATCATGCCGCCCACCGGCTTGTTGGTGTAGATGCGGTAGCCGTTGTAGCGCACCGCGGGCAGACGGTAGGTCTGCTCCATGCACAAAAAGGGCACGCTGGTGGCGATGGGCCCAGTGCTGGAATAGGCCCCGCCGTCCATGTAGCAGGTGATATCCCGGGCCAGGACCAGGCCGTCTTTATCCACCCCGGTCTTGACAACGGTGTACATGGCATGCCCCTGGCGGGTGGCCAGGGTGTTCTCCTCCCGGGTGTAAACCAGGCGCACCGGCCGCCGAGCCTTGAGGGCCAAAAGGGCGGTGATGAACTCGCCGGGGAACACGTCGCTGCGCCCGCCAAAGGCCCCGCCGATGGTCACCTTGCGCACGATCACCTTGTTCAGGGGCATCTTGAGCGCGTTGCACAGGGCCTTGGCCTTTTGGTGGGGCGCCGCGTTGGGCATCCACAGCTCCAGGGAGCCGTCGGGCAGGGGATTGGCTACCACCGCGTAGGGCTCGCTCATGAAGTAGGATTCCTCGGGCGCGGTGAACACGTCCTCGCGCACCAGGTGGGAGGCGGCGAACCCGGCCTCCACCTCGCCCACCTCGATGTCCACGTGCACGTTGATGTTGTTGGGATGGTCCTCGTGCAGCAATACCGCATCCTCGGCCATGGCCTGCCACACGTCAGTAATCACCGGCAGCGGTTTATAATCCACCCGGATCAGGCTCAGGGCCTCGGCGGCGGCTTCTTCGGACACCGCGGCCACCGCCGCCACCTCCTCGCCCAGATAGCGCACCCGATCCACAGGCAAAAGCTGCTGATCCTGGGTGTAGCGGAACACGCCCCACTTGACCCCGGCGGTGTCAGCGCCGGTGACCACCGCCTTGACCCCGGGCAATTTCTCCGCCGCGCTGGTGTCAATGGACTTGATCACCGCGTGGGCATGAGGTGAGCGCAGCACCGCGGCCTGCAACATGCGGGGCAGCTTGATATCGGCGGTGAACTTGGCCTCGCCGCGCACCTTGGGGCCGGAATCGATGCGGGGCATGCGGCTGCCGATCAGGCTGTCGGGCCGGCTCATGATGCCTCCCCCTTTGCCCGGCGGTCGGCGGCCAGGGCCACCGCCTCCACGATCTTGGCGTAGCCGGTGCAGCGGCAGATGTGGCCCGAAAGCTGCTGGCGTATGGCGGCCTCATCCGGCTGCTCCTGGCGGCTGAGCAAATCATGGCTGGCCAGGAGCATGCCCGGCGTGCAAAAGCCGCACTGCACCGCCCCGGTCTCCACGAAGGCCTGTTGTTCCAGGCTCAATTCCGCGCCATCAGCCAGGCCCTCCACGGTGAGCACCTGTCCGCCCTGGGCCTCCAGGGCTAGGGTGAGGCAGGCCCGGCGGGGGGCGCCGTCCACCAGCACCGTGCAGGCCCCGCAGACGCCTTCGCCGCAGCCCTCCTTGCTGCCGGTCAGCTCCAGGCGCTCGCGCAGCACCTCCAAGAGGGTCTCCTGCGACCGGACCGCAAGTTCTACTGCCTCACCGTTCACTTCAAAGGCCAGGGTTTGCAACTTAGCCATCAGCTTGTCCCCCTCGCCCGGGCCAGGGCCCGCTCCAGGGCCCGGCGCATCGGCACCGGCGCCATCTCCTTGCGCCACTGAAGGTCGGCCCGCACGTTGTCCACCAGGAAGGGCCCAGCGTGGCGGCCGGCGCGCTGGGCGGCCTGGGCCAAGGCCGCTTCATCCGGGGCCTGGCCCAGCAGCGGGGCCACCGCGTCCTTTAAAAGCAGCGGCGCGGCGAACACCGCGCCCAAGGCTACACGCACCGTGCTGACCGCGCCGTCTTCCAGGCTGATAGCCGCCGCCGCGCTGGCCAGGGGATAGTCGATGGCGCCGCGCAGGGCCAGGCGCTCATAGGCCGAGCCGCTGCCATCAGGGGGCAGGGCCACTTCCACCCCCAGTAAAAGCTCGTCCGCCTCCATGGCGATGGGGGTTTCGCCCTGGCCGGTGAAAAAGTCCTCCAGGGGGAGCGAACGTTGTCCCTTTTCGCCGGCCAACAGCACCCTGGCGTCCAAAGCCGACAGCATCACCGCGCCGTCGGACTGGTTCACCGAGCGGCAGCGCTCCACCCCCTCGCCGCCGGCGTGACACACCTCGCCGGCCAGCTTGAAGCAGGGTGCCAGGCCCGCGCGCCACTCTTGGCTTTGGTTGTAGTAAAGGCAGCGGGTGTCGGCGCAGAGGTTTCCCCCCAGCGTCCCAACCCGCTGCTGGAGGGTCAGCGCCCCGATGGCGTGCAAGGCTTCGCTCAGGCCGGGCAGCCGGCCCTGCACCGTGGGATGGTTGGCAACGTCGGCGATCACGGCCAGGGCGCCGATCTGCAGTTTACCGTCATCCTGGGAGACAGCGCTCAATTCAGCGCACAGGTGTTTCAGGCTGATCACTGTCTGGGGTTGGGCCAGGCCCTGCTTGGCCCGGGGCAGCAGGTCGGTGCCCCCGGCCAGCCAGACGGCTTTGGCGCCCAGGTTGGCCTTGGCCGCCAAGGCTTCATTCAGGCTTTCGGGGGCCAGGTACTCAAAAGGGGCTAGGCGCACAGGCTCCTCCCGTCCGGCGGCTCAGGCCGCCGGAGTTTGGTTGAGGCGGCTGCTGGGGGAGGCGGCCAACGGGCTTGTCACCAGTTGAACTCACTCCCTATAATCGAGCCATACCGTGCATACTGTATACACGATATGACCATAATAGAACCGACCCCGGCGACGCGTCAACCATCTTTCCCAACCCTTTGGCACCCTGCTAAACAGCACCATAGCCTGTAAGGCAGGCCCCGTAAAGAGCGGGCGGAAAGGGCTGGGACGCGCGGAGGAGGAGCATGGAGCTTTTTTCCGACCTGACGGTTCTCTCTTTGGAGCAGGCCACCGTATTGCCCTATCTTACCTACCGCCTGGCCCAGGACGGCGCCCGGGTGATCCGCATGGAGCACCCGGTGTACGGCGACCCCAACCGGCTGGTGGGCGATCCCCTGCCCAATGAGGAGCGCATGAACCAGTATTTTCTGTGCATCAACGCCGGCAAGGAGGCCCTGACCCTGGACCTGCGCGACCCCCGGGGCCTGGAGTTGTTCGACCGCCTGATCACCGAACTGAAGGTGGACATCTTCGCCACCAACCAGCTTCCCAGCAGTTATGAGAAGCTGGGCATTGATCCCGAGCGCCTGCGCCGGATAAAGCCGGACCTGATCTGGCTGGGGGTCACCGGCTTCGGTCCTAAAGTGTCCGAGGCGGCCTACGATCCCATCCTGCAGGCCCGAGGCGGGCTGATGGAGCTCACCGGCGAGCCGGGGGGCGAACCCCAGGTGGTGGGCATTCCCCTGCCGGACATGGGCACCAGCGAGCACGCCTACTGCCTTTTGATGAAGGCGCTCTACGGCCGCGAAAAGACCGGGCAAGGCTCCACCCTGGAGGTCTCCATGTTCGCCTCCACGGTCAGTTGGCTCACCGTACCCATCACTCTCACCGCTTCCTTTGACAAGGAGATCAGCCGCCGGGGCAACACCCACCAGTTCTTCTCGCCGGTCAGCGTCTACCCCACCAAGGACAGCTTCGTCTACATCGCGGTGGGCAATGACCGCCAGTTCAAATCCATGGTTCAGATCGAGGAGTTCAAGTCCCTGGACCGGCCCGAATACGCCAAGAATTTGGGACGCAACAAAGACGTACAAAACCTCAACGCGGCCATGGCCGCCATCACCAGCCAGATGGACAGCGCTGAGTTGATCGCCAAGTTCAACGCCATCAAGCTGCCCATCTCCAAGATCCAGACCATCAAGGAGCTGATCGACGACCCTTTGGTCGAGCCGGAGCTTTTAAGCTCCACCGATCCGGTCAGCGGCCTGAGCATCACCCTGGCCCCGCCGCCCCATCCCACGCCCTTCTTGCAGGCCCAGGGCAACAGCATGAGCTTCCCGCCCCGCTTCGGCGAACACAACGCCGCCATCTACGGTCAACTGGGGGTGGGGGACGAGGAGTTGCAGGCCCTCAAGGCCGACGGCGTCATCTAGGAGAAAGGCATGAGAAGGCCCCGCAGCATCTTGCGCGTACACACCCGGACGAGGGGATGAGAGGCCGATGACCGGCTGGAATGAAATCGCCCAATACACCGTCAGCGGCCTTACCACCGGCGCTATCTACGCCCTGGTGGCCCTGGGTTTTTGCATCATCCACAACGCCACCGGCATCGTGAACTTCGCCCAGGGTGATTTCGTGAGCCTGGGCGGCCTGATGATGTACACCTTTCTGGTGGCCCTGGGCCTGCCGGTGCTTTTGAGCTTTCCCCTGGCGGTGGCCTCGGTGGCCTTGGTGGGGGCGCTGTTGGAGCGCCTGGCCCTCAGGCCGGCCCGGGACAAGCGGGTGGTGATCCTGATCTTCATCACCATCGGGGCCAGCATTCTGATGCGCGGGGTGTTCAAGCAGATCTGGGGCAAGGAGGCCCTGGCCCTGCCTTCCCTGAGCGGCGAGTATCCCCTGCGCCTGTTGGGCGCCACCTTCACCCCGCAAAATCTGTGGATCGTGGCCCTGACCCTGGCCGCCATCGTGGCCCTGGGCTACTTTTTTCAGCGCACTACCGTGGGCAAGGCCATGCGCGCCACGGCGGCCAACCCCCGGGCGGCGGTCCTGATGGGCATCGACACCGAGCGCATGAAGCTCTACTCCTTCGGCCTGTCCGGCTTTTTGGGTGCCTTGGCCGGGGTGCTGATCACCCCCATCGTCACCGTGTCATACGGGGTGGGGGTGATGCTGGGCCTCAAGGGATTTGCCGCCGCGGTGCTGGGCGGCTACGGCAGCTTCGTGGGCGCCATCCTGGGCGGGCTGGCCCTGGGTCTGTTGGAGAGCCTGGGCGCCGGCTTGATCTCCAGCACCTACAAGGACGTAATCGCCTTCTTGGTCCTCTTAATCGTCCTGTTCGTCATGCCCTCGGGCCTCATGGGCCGGGGCGAAAGGAGCCGGGTATGAGCGGGCGGGGCCGGGGCTTCTTCCTGGGCCTGGCCGTGTTGGCCGGGCTGGTGGTGGCGGTGCCTTTCGTCATGCCCAATCCCTATTATCTCAACGTGCTCAACGTGGTGGCCTTAAACGCCATCGTGGTGATCGGCCTGAATCTGTTGATCGGCTACGCCGGCCAAATCAGCCTGGGGCACGCCGCCTTTTACGGGCTGGGGGCCTATATCAGCGGCATCTTCACCGGCAGCTTCGGCTGGCCGCCCTGGCCCACCATGCTGTTCGCCGCCGTCAGTGTGGGCGGGCTGGCCGCCCTGATCGGCATACCCATTTTGAGGCTCAAAGGCAACTACTTGGTGATGGCCACCCTGGGCTTCAACCTGATCGTCAACATCCTCACCGTGCAGCTGGACGACCTAACCGGCGGCCCCAGCGGCTACAGCGGCATCCCCTCCTTGGAGATATTCGGCTGGGTCATCAACAGCGACCTGCGCTTCTACATCCTGGTCTGGAGCGCGGCGCTGATCGCCCTGCTGCTGGCTCGAAACCTGGTGCGCTCCCGGGTGGGCCGGGGACTCAGGGCCCTGCACGGCTCGGAGGTGGCCGCCGCCGCCCTGGGGGTGCCCACCGAGCGCTACAAGGTGAAGATCTTCGTGTTCAGTGCGGTGCTGGCCTCCTTGGCCGGCTCGCTCTACGCCCATTACTACGGCATCATCACCCCCAAGACCTTTGACATCTTTTTCTCTGTCGAACTGGTCACCATGTGCATCGTGGGCGGCCTGGGCTCTTTGTGGGGCGGTTTTCTGGGGGCGGCCTTTCTCACGCCCCTGCCCCAGGTCTTGCATTTCGTGGAGGAGTACAAGGACATCATCTACGGCGGCATCCTGGTGCTGATTCTGGTCTTTTTGCCCGAGGGGCTCTTCACCCGCCTGGGCCGTCTGCCCTGGCTGGCCGGCAGGAGGAGCCCATGACCCAGCCGATCCTGGCTCTGGAGGGCCTGTGCATGAACTTCGGCGGCATGCAGGCCTTGAGCGAAGTCAGCTTCGCGGCCCAGGCCGGCCGGATCACGGCGGTGATCGGCCCCAACGGGGCGGGCAAAACCACGGCCATAAACTGCATCAGTGGCATCTACCGGCCGCCTCGGGGAGAGGCCTATTTCGAGGGTCAGTCCATGCTGGGCCTGGCCAGCCACCAGTTGGCCCGGCGGGGGGTGACCCGAACCTTTCAGAACCTGCAGGTGTTTACTCACATGTCGGTGCTGGAAAACGTGATGGTGGGCCTGCACGGGGTGACCAAGCGTGAGTTTCTCTGGGCACTGTTCCGGCTGCCCGGCTTTCAGGCCGAAGAGCGCCAGGTGATGGAACAGGCCCGGGAGATGCTGGAGTTTCTGGACCTGGCCGAGATGGCGGCGCTGCCCGCGGGCCAGTTGGCCTATGGCGATCAGAAGCGGGTGGAACTGGCCCGGGCCCTGGTGAGTCGGCCGCGCCTGATGCTTTTGGACGAGCCGGCTGCGGGTCTCAACGCCGCCGAGACCGAGAGCATGGCCCGCACCCTGAGAGCCATCCGGGACCAGGGCATCAGCCTGCTGTTGATAGAGCACGACATGAGCCTGGTCATGGGCATCAGCGACTGGGTGGTGGTCTTGGATCACGGCTGCAAGATCGCCGAGGGCACCCCGGCCCAGGTGCAGGCCCATCCCGAGGTGATCTGCGCCTATTTGGGCGGGGCCGCGGAGGCTGGGGCCGATGCTTAGGGTGGAAAACATAGATTCGGCCTACGGCCCGGTGCAGGCCCTCAGAGGCGTCAGCCTGGAGGTGGGGCCCCGGGAGGTGGTGTGCCTTTTGGGCGCCAACGGGGCGGGCAAGACCACTCTGTTGAATGTAATCAGCGGCCTGCAGCCCCTTAGCACCGGCCGGGTCACCTGGGAGGGGGAGCGCCTCAGCGGGCTCAAGGCCCCCAGGATCGTGGCCCGGGGGGTGGTGCAGGTGCCCGAGGGGCGCCAGCTCTTCACGCCCTTGACCGTGTTGGAGAACCTGGAGATGGGGGCCTTCTTGCGGCGCGGAGCGGATCAGCGCCAGAAGCTGCAAAAGGACTTGGAAGAGGTGCTGGAGCTGTTCCCGGCCCTGGCCCAGCGCCGCCACCAAACGGCCGGCACCCTGAGCGGCGGCGAGCAACAGATGCTGGCCATCGGCCGCAGCATGATGGCCGCTCCCAAGGTGCTCTTGTTGGACGAGCCCAGCCTGGGCCTGGCCCCGCTGATCACCCGGGAGATTTTGCAGGTGATCGGTTCCCTGGCCATGAAGGGCTGCGCGGTGCTGTTGGTGGAGCAGAACGCGCTGGGGGCCCTGGAGGTGGCCCACCGGGGATATCTGATCGTTAACGGGCGCATCAGCGCCAGCGGGACGGCGAAAGAGCTTTTGGCCGACGGACAGGTGCAGGAGGCCTATTTGGGCCGCGCCGCCGGTTGCGGGCCCGCCCCCGCAGGAGATGAACCATGAGAATCGCGGTCCTTGTAAA
>JANQFN010000274.1 GCA_028277825.1 Desulfarculaceae bacterium | reverse complement strand
ACGGCCTGCTCAAGGGCGCGGTGTACGGCCTGTCCCTGGCGCCGCTGGGCCTGGCCCGGGCCGTGGGCCGCGCCTCCCCAGTTGGCCAGAGAGCGGCGCAGCAGATCGTCCAGCCCTGTGTGACCGCCCCAGAACTCCAGCTCCAGCCGGGTGTGCAATATGACCATCTCCGAGTCAACGCTGGCGGGAAGGCGCATTGCGTCCTTTTCGCTGCACACCAGGGCCCAGGCCCCGGCCGCCTTGGCCTGGTTCCACAGTGCTTCCAATTTCTCCAACTTGAATCGGTGGTGATCGCCAAAGGCTTCGAAAGCCACCAGATCCAGCCCCAGGCTTTCCAGGCCGTGCCTGAAAGAACCGGGCCGGGCCAGGCCGCAGAAGCCGGCCACTTTGAGCCCAGGGGCCTGATCCAGTTCCACCACCTCGCCCTGGTGATCCACCAGTTCGCGCACCACATAGCCGCAGGCCAACAGGGGCCGGCCCCCCAGGCGCCAGGCCAGCAAACGGCCCGCGTCATCCAGGACCGAGCGCTGTTGGGCCCGGGTGAGCACCACCGCGTGGGCCCGCTCCAGGGCTTGGGCTGGCTCGCGCAAATGACCCCGGGGCAGCAGGCGGCCGCCCTGGAACGGGTCAGCCGCATCCAGGCAAAGGATGTTCAAATCGCGGTAGAGAGTGCGGTGTTGATACAAGTCGTCAGCCACCAGCACCCGGGCGCCGGTTTTTGCGATCATCTCCCGGCCCACCTGATAGCGGTCTGCCCCCACGGCCACCGGCACCTTGAGCCGTTGGGCCATTAAGAGCGGCTCGTCGCCGGCAGTATCCGCGTCGGCCAAAATCTGGCTGTTGTCGCGTACCCAGACCACATCTTCCTGGCCGCTCCTGCCATAGCCCCGGCTGATCACGCCCGCGGGCAGGCCCAGGCGCTTCAGGGCGGCCACGATCTCCATAACCAGCGGGGTCTTGCCCGCGCCGCCCACGGCCAGGTTGCCCACCCCGATCACCGGCACGGGCAGGCGCCTGACTTTTTTCAGGCCCAACTCCACCGCGCTGTCGTTCAGCCACACGCCCGCGCCGTACAAACCGCTGGCCACATGAGCCCCGGCCCTGAGCGGCCCCAACCACCAGGGGCCGGGTTCTTCCGAGGCCACCCGGCGCCACAGGCTTTCTCCCCGGCTAGGCATCCGAGCCCTCCAAGAGTTCGACCGCCGCCTGTACGGCGCGCTCAACCGCCCCGCGGTGGGCCCGGCAAAAGGCCTCGCCCGCCCGGCCCATGGCCCGGGCCTTTGCGGAATCATCCAGCAAACCGCCCCAGGCCCGGGTCAGGTCCGCCCCGGTTTGGATGCGCAAGCCGCCGCCGCATTGCTCCAGGCCCTGGGCCATCTCCAGGAAATTGCTGGTGCGCGGCCCGAACACCACGGGCACCTCCTGGGCCGCCGGCTCCAACAAGTTGTGACCCTCCACCGAGCACAAGGTGCCGCCCACAAAGGCGGCCTGGCCCAGAGCATAGGCCCCGGCCAGCCGGCCCAGCACATCCAGCACCACCACCTGGGTGCCGGGCGGTGGTTTGCTCTGGGAAACGCGGGCCACACTGAGCCCCCGGCCCCGGGCCAGTTGGGCCACCGCTGCGCCCCGCTCCACCCGGCGGGGAGCGATGATCAGGGCCAGGCCGCCATGTTGCTCTTGCAGGCTCTCAAGGGCCTCCAGGCAGGGCTCATCCTCGCCCTGGTGGGTGGAGCCGGCCACCAGCACCGGTCGGCCGGCCAGACCCAGTTCTTGGGCCAGGGCCTGGCGCTGCTGTGCAGTCATTTTGGCCGGGGTGCTGTCGAATTTGAGGTTGCCGCCCACCTGCATGCGCGAGGGCTGTATCCCCACCGCCAAGAGGCGTTCCCGGTCGGTTTCGGTCTGCACCAGGATCTTTTCAAAGCCGCCTAACAGTTGGCCGGCCAGGGAGCCCAGGCGTTTATAGGAGCGGAAAGTGCGCGGGCTGATGCGGCTGTTAACTAAAAGACGCGGCACGCCCCGGGCGCCCAGGGCCCACTGCCAGCCGGGCCAGATGTCACCCTCCACCAGGATGGCCAAGCCAGGCCGCAGCCGGTCCAGGACCCGCTCCACGGCCCAGGGCACGTCAATGGGCCGCACAAAGGGCTCCAGGTGGCTTCCGGCCAGGCGCTCCCGGGCCACCTTCAGGCCCTGAGCGGTGCCCAGAGATATGGCCAGGCCCCTGGCGGGAAAACGTCCTTGCAGGGCCCGTATCAGAGGCAAGACCGAGACGAACTCGCCCACGCTCAAGGCGTGCAGCCAGATGCCGCCCGGCTCCACTTGAGGAGGCAGGGACAGGGCACCCAGGCCCACCCGGGCCAGGCTGGTCTCCCGCTTGGCCGGATTGGCCAGGCGCACGGCCAACAGCGGCGCGGCCAGGCCGGTGCCCAGTCCCAGGGCCAGGCTGAAGAGGGTGCGCTTCACACCGCCCCTCCGGCCAGGGCCGAGGCCTGCCAGGAGACCTCTCCCGCCCGGCCCGGCACCGGCGCCCAGGCGATAGTGTCTGCGGGAAGGCTGGCCACCTCGGCGGCAAAGGCCGCGTCCACTAAGCGGATGAACTGCACCTCCCGCTCCTGGAGCAGTTCGATGAATTGCTCCAGGATGGGGGCCATCTCCCGGCCCTCCACCTCGCCGTGCAGGGTGAAGACGTTGAGTCGGCCGGGCTTGACCAGACCGGCCAGATGGACGGCAGCCGTGTCCGGGGTAATCCCGCCCCGGCCCAGCACCTCGTCCAGGCTGGGCATGGTGGTGGGAATCTCCAGAATGGGCAGGGCCCGCCCCTCCACCAGGGGCCAGAAGGGCGCTCTGCCCCTGGTGCAGGACACATGGCTGATGCCCATCTCCACCATAGCCTGAAGCGCATCGCCGGTGATCTGCCAGCCAGGCGAGGCAAAGGAAGTGGGGGCCTGGCCGGTGATCTCCTTATACAGACGCCAGGCGCGACCCAGATGGGCCCGCACCCGCTGGGATGGCAACTTGCGCAGGCGATCGTGCCAGAATACGTGATCCCAGCCGTGTAGCCCCACCTCGTGTCCCGAGGCCAACAGATCGTTGAACAGTTGCGGGGCCGCCCGGGCGATGGTGGGCCCGGGCAGGACCAGACCATAGAGCATGGTGCGCACCCCATAGGCCCCGGCCGCGCCGGAACGGAGCTGCTTGGCCAAAAAGCCGGGCTTGATAAGACGCACCAGGGCGCGGCCGGAATGGTCCGGCCCCATGGCCACGAAAAACGAGGCCCGGATGGCCCGGCGCTGGAACATGTCAGCCAACCGGGGCACCCCTTGGGTCAGCCCCACCTTGGTGTCCACGTCCACCTTGAGCACCAGGCGGGTGGCGCTGTCCGGCGGTTGTTTTGGATTCAGCGGCATGCTCTGTCTTGGGATTCAGAATCTTTGGTCTCGCGCACCACGAAGCGGGGACGTCGGCGCACCTCGCGGTAGATGCGGCCCAAATATTCGCCCATGATGCCCACGCCCAAGATTTGCAGGCCCACGAAGACAAAGAGGATGGCGAAAAGGGTGAACACGCCTTCCACCTCCGGGCCCACGATCAGGCGGCGCACGAACAGCAGGACGCCGAAGGCCAGGCCGGCCAGGGCCACCAGGATGCCCAAAAGGCTGATGAGTTGGATGGGCAACACCGAAAAGCCGGTCATCAAGTCGAAGTTGAGCTTTAGCAGTTTGTACAGGCTGTACTTGGAGCGGCCGCCGCCGCGCTCGGCGTGTTCCACCGGAATCTCGGCCACCCGGGCGGCGTAGATGTTGGCCAGGGCCGGGATGTAGGAGGAGGTCTCGGCCGAGGCGTTCATGGCGTCCACCACCTCGCGGCGGTACACCCGCAGCATGCAGCCATAGTCCCTCATCTCCACGCCCACCACCCGGCTGGTGAGCTTGGCCACGATCCAGGTGGGGATCTTGCGCAGAACCGAGTCCTGGCGGTCCTGACGCCAGCCGCTGACCACGTCATAGCCCTCTTGCAACTTGGCCACCAGCTTGGGGACTTCCTCGGGCGGGTTCTGCAGGTCCGCGTCCAGGGTGGCCACCACCTCGCCCCGCACCCGCTCAAAACCGGCGAATATGGCCAAGTGCTGGCCGTAGTTGCCGTTGAAGCGCACCAAGCGCACCCGGGGGTCG
>JANQFN010000244.1 GCA_028277825.1 Desulfarculaceae bacterium | reverse complement strand
CTGGGCATGCACCCGGTAGCCAAAGGGCCGTTGGGGCGATGCCGGACAGGGGCTGACCAAGGCGACCGTGCGCTGAACCATGTTGACCAGAAAGCCGCTCAGACAGGAGGTGGTGCTTTTAAAGTCGGGCGGTTCTTCGCTGGTTTTTTCCGGCTCGTCGTCAGACTGGCTTTGGCCGGAAACCCTTTCTTTATGCCTGGCCTGTTTTTCTTGCCACCACTTGGCCCTGTGCTCCAGGGCGGCCCGGCCGCTCAGGGACTTTTGCAGGAAGGAGCCCCGGTTTTGGGGGATGAGTTCCACCCGCAGCAGTTCGTCCGGAGAAAAGGCGGCATGTATCTTTTCCAGCATGCCCAGCGAAAGCACCGAAAAGCGGGGTTTCACCGCGCGGTACTCATTTTCGTAAAGCGCCAGCAACTCACGGGTCCAAGCCAGATCGCGCAAAGAAGCGGCGGTTGTGGTCTGGCTCAGCACCCCGTTCACCCGGTGGAAGTCCTTCAGGAACCGGATGTAGTCCGGGTTGTCCGCCGGTTCGGTGCCGTTATAGCAGAAACCGCTTTGGGCCGCGGCCCTGCCCAGCACTTCCCGGCCTGCCTCTAAAACCCCCCGCCATAAGCGGGCATTTTGGGCATCATATCGGAACACGCCCGAGAGCCTTTGCGCGGCGAAGGCGCAGAACCAGCAGCCCATTGAGCAGCCCTGGGTCAGCTCATAGGCAAAAGCCGGGTAGACGATGGATTTGTTGCGCTTGCCCAGGCTGAAATCGCCAAAGGCGGTCCGCCGTGCGCGCCACTTGGCGAAGCCAGGATTGGCTTGAAAGTCGCCGGCGGCCCGGAACAACAGGTCGCGGTACTTGATGATGTCCACGATCCATTGCCGCCACAAATCCAATAAGGGCCAGTCTTGCCCGGCCGGCTGGGGGATGATGTTGGCAAACCCCTCTTTCCAGAGGGGCTCCAGTTGATGGGGATCCACCTCCAGCCCCCTGGCGGCGCACAACTCCCCGGCCCTCTCCGGATGTTTTTCCAGGGCGATGCGGAATTCCGGGTCGGCCGTCATCCACTCAACAAACCGCTTGATGCGGGCGATGAGGTGCTTATCCCGCCGGCTGCGGGCGGAGACGAAGCTCCGGTGGAATTCAAAGGGATCGCCCGCGGGCTGGTCCGGGTTCTGGGTGTGTTGCGCTGCAGCGGTGGCCTGGGCCATGGGCTCTCCTTGGGGAATGCGGCAAGGGTGGCCGGGAGTTTTCAGATTCGGCGGCGGGCCTCCCTGGGGGCGGGAATAGCGGAGGCCACTGCCCCGCCCAAGGGCACCAGCCTGACGGCCAAAGCTCAGCTCGGCGCCATTAGGCTACCCCGCCGCATCCGGGGACTGCAATTTTCAGTTTGCCAAAGCCCGCTAGGTTACTCCCACCACCTCCTCACCGGCAACCGCGACATCGACCCCGGTATAGGCATCGCCCACGGTTTGGGTCTCGGTGGTGGTGCCGCCGCCGGCGATCTTGTCCAGGTCCTCTTCGCTCAGGGCCTTGCGCTTGGCCTCAATGTACTGATTGATGTCGTCTTCGGACACGTCGTAGCCCAGGCTGGATGCTACCTCGGCCAGCTTGGCGGGCTCGGCGCCGGCCTCCTGCAGCTTGGCGCGCAACTCGGCGCTGTCCTTGGCCTCCAGTTCCATCCTTTGCACTTCTTCTACACTCATGTCTGCTCCTTCAAACGATAGAGACAAATTATGCAAAGGGCTGCAAATGCCGCCCAAATACAGGTACTGGGTCCTTGGCTCGTCCGGCCGGGTAACAGCCCTTTTTACAGCCGGCGACCTTGTCCAGTTCCTTTTCGCTCAGGGCCTGCTTGGCCTCTTTTATGTGCTGCATAATGTCATCCTCTGACAGGTCGCAGCCCAGGCCCGGGGCCGCCTCGGCCAGCTTGGCGGGCAGTTCCTCATTGGTTTTGGCGTCCTGCTCCAGCCTTGCGACCCCTTTCAAACTCATGAGCGTTTCTTTTAATAAAAGTTCAAAAAAATCAGAGCCTAGAGTCAACAAACAACTGCCAGGCCCATTTTCATCGCTGTTATCTCTGTAGCGTGTAGAGGAGACTTTTATTCAGCCTTAATAAAATGGTAACGGCGCGTTGTTCCCGGGGTCAAGCTACTTGGCGGCGACACCGCCGGCATGCGCAAACCGCTGGCATGGAGGTCTCCCCCGCCGGCGGCCCCTCCTAAATCCGGCGCGCCACCGGATTATTTTCACGTAGATGAGCTATCTAATGACAAAGTTGTAGGAACGCCTGCCGCGCGCGTCAAAGCGAGAGTAGCCCCCGCTGCGCCGCCGCGTGGTCAGGCAGGGGTTGATGTCGGTGCCCGGCGGAAAGGAATAGAGCATGGTGGCGAACCTGGCCTCCTGGCCGCTGATGGAGGTGCCCTGGGAGGGGTGCATCAGCCCACTGGAGGTGTGGCCCAAAAAGCCCAGGGCATGGCCTGCCTCGTGGGCCAGCACCGTGTTCACGCCGCCGGAGCAGTTGGTCTGGTCGGCCGCGATCTCTATATCGGTGCGGGTGATACGGCCGGCGCTGTTGTACCAGATCGAGGCCAACCCGCAGTAGGCCTGCGTGACGACCTTGGCCACCTTGATGCTGCTGCCCGGGGAAAAGCTGATCCTGCCGCCGGAGGCGCCGGACCACTGGTTGAAGGCGTTTAGGGCGGTGGGATATTCCGGAGCCGAGACCCCCACCGGCACGCTGGCCCAGCGGATGGTGTGGCCGGAAAGCTGGCTGGCGTTTAAGGCATACAAAAAGGAGTAGTCCGAGCGGGAATAGGAGTTGTCCGGACAATTGGGGTTTTGGGCCACCGCGGTGGTAGTGGTGGTGGTGGTGGGAGTGGACCCTGGCGTGGTGGTGGTGGTGCCGCCCGGAGGTACGGTGGTAGTAGTGGTGGTGGTGCCGCCACCGCCGTCGCCATCGCCGCCGCCACCCCCGCCGCCGCAGGCCATCAAACCCAGAAACACGCTAAAAACGGCCACACAGGCCGCTTGCCGGGAAGTCCTCAACATGTGCTTTCCTGCCAGCTACGAGAACTACCCCCTCTATTAATAATCTAGCGCAGTTTCAGTAGAATCGTCAAAGTCATCCCGTCCGGCGGCGCCTTGCCGGACGACCCGGCCGCTCCCGGCCTCCCGCCCCCCCATTTGACAGCTTGTTAGCCTGCTAGCTGATCTGTTAATTATAATATAAATATGCCCTACGATTGAAAAGAGGCCAATATTTGTAGTTGCCAAGTCAGCCAGCTAAATCTTAAGATGAATCATGCCAGATGAACCGGTGACTACTCTCGGGGTCC
>JANQFN010000191.1 GCA_028277825.1 Desulfarculaceae bacterium | reverse complement strand
GAAGGCTGGAAGGGGACGGTGCCTGCCACCTCCACGGTGGCTCCCGGACCGGCTGGGGCGGCTCCGGGCACCCGGAAGGTTTTCACATCCAGGGCCGGGATGGGAGTCTGTTTGGGGGGATCGATTTGGGGAACCCACTCATAAGGCGCCCGGTAGGCTCGGTAGATCATGTTCTGGGGGAAATGCTCTCCCCAATAAGGCGTGATGTATTCCCAGACCAGCCGGTGCTCACTGGTGACCTCGATGATCCGGCCGCCGCTGCCTTCGGTGATCAAAGTGTTTCCATTGGGCAGGCGTTGGGCGCTGCTTATAAAGGGGCTATAGAAGCGGTTGCTGTCGGTTGGATGCAAGAGACCGGCTTCGGCCGGGGTGTGCTGCCAGATAATCTCCAGGGTGAGGGGGTCGAACTCCAGCACCCGGGAATAGTCGCGCAGGGCGTTTTTTATGCCCTGCGGGCTGCCCGGGTTGGGGGCGCCGTAGCCGGCCCAACCGCCGTTGTCATAGACCAGGATGTTGCCTTCTCCGGGCAGGCCCCGGGGGATCATGTGGGCGTGATGCTGGCCGATGATCCAGCCCAGCGCCCTCAGTTCGGGGGTCTGGTCATAGTAGGGCCCCACCTGCCAGACCACCTCCCCGGTCTCCTTGCTTATGATAAAAATGAGGTTGGTTTCCCTGCCGCTGAGAATAATATTGTCGGGATGGAAGCGTTCATCGCCGGCATCGAACCAGCGGTTGGGCCCAAGGGCGGACATGGAGTTCAGATGCATCCAATCGCCCATGCCCCCGCCGGGGGGGCGCATGTTGGGGTTGCGGCTGAGAATGTTCCTGGAGTCCTCCCGGAAGCCGAACTCCTCGAAATGCTCGCTGCAGACCCACTCCCAGAGTAGTTCGCCCTCCCAATTCACCTCGTACACCGTATCGTCCAGCAGGTTCTTATCAGAGATGTCCGGGCAAACCAGGTTCTTGTGCCCCAGGATCAAGGTGTTGCCGCCGTCGGTGAGGGGTTCCTGGCCAGGGACGAAATAGCCCACCGGGTTGCCCTGGCGCTGGTAGTCGTGATGGACGCGGGCCATCCACTGCGGCTCCTCGCCGGGGTCCTCGATATACTCGTATTCATCGAAACGCCAGACCACGTTGCCTTCCCAGTCCACCTGGATCAGGTCACGGTAGTCCTGCACCGCATAGCGGGTGTTGCGCTCGCCGCTGTGGCCCAAAACATTTCCCCCGGGCAGTAGTTTGTGGGGAAAGCCGTGCAGCCCCTTGAACAGGCGCACCTCGCCTCCGTTCATGTCTATGATCAGGGCGCCCACTTCCTTGGCGTGGTAGATGGTGTAGCCGTTCCAGCAGGCCTCGGGATCGTAGACCGTGGCGCCAGTGGGATATATGGAGGGATAGGTCATGTCAGTTTCCTCTACTTGTGATCATCGTAAAAGCTGGGGCAAAAACAGGGTCAAAGCGGGAAAGGCGATGATGGTGACCAGCCGGGCTATGTCGGCCAACAAAAATGGTACTATCCCCCGGAAGATTGTGGTCAAGGGCACATCATCGGCCACGCCTTTCATGATAAAAACGTTCATGCCCACCGGCGGGGTGATGAGCCCAATCTCTGAGACCACCACCATCACCACCCCAAACCAAATCAGGTCGTAGCCCAAAGACTCCACCACCGGGGCGAAGATGGGCACCGTGATGAACACCAGAGGCAGGGTGCCCAGCACGCAGCCCAACACGAAGCAACATCCGATGATGGCGGCCACCACCAAATAGGGCGGCACCGGCAACTCCACCGCCCACTCGGCCAGACGCATGGGAATCTGAGTGGAGGTGAGAAAATAGCCGAATATGGCGGTGCCGATCACAACCAAAAACACCATGGCCGTGGTGCGCCCGGTGGCCAAGAGGGAGTCGGTAAGGTTTTTGCGGTTGAGCTTACGGCGAAACAACCCGAAGATTAAGGCTCCGGCCGCGCCGATGGCCCCGGCCTCGGTGGGGGTGAACCAGCCTCCGTAGATGCCTCCCATGACCAAACCGAACAGGGCCATGACCTCCCAGGTCTCGACCAGAGATGAGGCCCGCTCCCGAAAACTGAACTTGGGTCCCCGGGGCCCCAGGTCAGGTTTTATACGGGTGAGGATCATGATGGCGATCACATAATACAAGAGAGAGAGCAGGCCGGGAACGATGCCCGCAAAGAACAGTTCGGCGATGGAGACCTCCACCAGCACGCCATAGATGATCAAGATCACGCTGGGGGGGATCAGGATACCGATGGTCCCCCCGGCCGCGATGGAGCCGGTGGCCAGGGAATCCTGGTACCCGTAGCGTCTCATCTCGGGCAAAGCCACGGTGCCCATGGTAGCCGCCGTGGCCAGAGAGGAGCCGCTCACCGCGCTGAAGGCGCCACAGGCCAGCACCGTGGCGATGGAGAGCCCTCCCCGGGTCTGCCCCACCCAGCGGTAGGCCGCCCGGTACAGCTTGTCGCTGATGCCTGAATGAAAACAAATCTCGCCCATGAGAATGAAGAAAGGGATCACGCACAGGGAATATGACATGGTGGCGGAAAGCGGCACGGTCTGCAAAAGTCCCAGACCGGCGCTGGTGTCAAAGCACAGAGACATGCCCACTGCGCCCAGGAAACCCAGGGCGGGGCCGATCAGCATACCGGAAAAGAGCAGGAGCAAGAGAGCCGCACCCCAAAGATAGGGCAGGTTCTCCGGGTCCAATTCCCAGCCCAGCCATTGATTGCTGAAAATCAGCAGAAAAAGAGCGATGCCCAGCGCCCAAAGCATCCAGACCCCGGCCCTTTTGCCCTGAGCGGCCAAAGCGGCCGAATTTTCCAGGGCGTCTTTTATGAGGGCCAGCCCCAGGAGCAACAAACCGATGGCAACCACCAGGGCCAAAGGCGCCATGGAAATCTGCAGGTGCAAGGTGGTGGCGTTTTTATGCCAATAGGTCCAGGCGATCAAGAGGCTTTGCCAGGTGCAAAGCAAGAAGAAGAGGCCGCTCAGGGCGTTGGTCAAACAGGCCAGCATCTGCTGGTTGGTCTGGGACAGCCGGGAGGTGAAAAAATCGACCCCAATATGTTTTTTGTTCAATTGGCTATGGGCCATGGCCCAGAAGACCAAGACCACCAGCATTATCTCTTCCAGTTCAACGGCGGCCATCAGGCTTTTGCCAAACAGGTCCCGGGCAAGCACGTTGATCGCCACCAGGATCACCATGACCAGGCTCATGGAGGCGCCCACACCGTTGAGAAAACTGGCCGGCGGTGAGATTAGCCGGTTCAAGGTCTTGGATGTTTGGGCGAAGAACATGGCTATGCTACCTGGTGGGGGCCGCTGCGGCCGGCTGGGAAAGAGGGCCGGGGGCGGTCCATCGCCCCCAGCCCGGAGCAGAGCAATCGCCTGCTATTTCATCATGGCGGATGCCTGGTCCAGCACCTGCTGGGCGGGCAGGCCCTTGGCTTGAAGGCCCTTTACCCAATCAGCCCGGATTCCTTTGATGCGTTCTTCCCATTTTTGGCGTTCGGCTGCCGACAACACGAAGAACTGGTCGCCCTTCTGCTTCATCCAGGCGATGTCCCTCTTCTGGCCCTTGTCAAAATCCTGCCCAGCCATGCGGGCTGCGGCCAGGCCGCTGATCTTCTCAATAGCCTTTTGATCCTGAGGCGAAATCTTGTCCCACTTCTTTTTGTTCATCACCACATAAAAGGCATTGGCCACAAAATCGCCCACAGTGTGGTAGTGCAACAGATCAGCCATGCGACGAGGCCTTAAAGGTGCGTAGGGCAGAAAACAGCCCTCCACTACGCCTTTTTGCAGAGCCAGGAACACCTCGGTCATGATGATGGCCTCAGGGTTGGCCCCAAAGGCCTTGAGCATCTTCAGGGCCACGCCGCCGCCGCCCGAGATCGTTGCTCCTTGAAGCTCCTTTAGGTTGCGTACTTTGCGCTTGGTGAAATGGAGCTGGTAAGCGGGATTCATATACAACCATAACATCTTGACATCGCTGTACTCTTTTTGCATCGCCGGAAATTTCTCGTACAGTTTCCAAAGGGTTGTGCTATTTTTCTCGGCGCTGGAGCTGGCCATCATGGGAAGATCCAATACGCTGGACAGGGGAAAGCGCTCCCGGGCGTAGGTCGGACAGGAAAGGCCTACGTCGCACACTCCGGATACCGTGGCGTCGTACACCTGTTTGGGTTTGGCCAGGGCGCTGGCATGGAAGATCGTCACCTTGACCCGGCCTTGGGTCACCTCTTTAACCTGTTTGGCCCAGGTTTTGAACACGCCCTTGGATAGCGGATGCTTGGGGCCGTACATGATGTTAAGCCTCAGATTCAGGGCCCAGGCGCCTGAGGCCATCATCAGAACCATGACTAGGGCCAAAGTCAAAACCGTCAATGCTCTCTTTTTCATCGCTAACGCTCCCTAAATAAAGGCTATTCGCAACGGAAAGACCATCGATCATACGTATTACGTTTTACAATTCTAGGTGGCCGTGCTATTCTTTGTCAATAGAAAAACAGACCATCCGGGTCGGGATGCCCTTAACTATGAAGGAAAATATGGAACTGGATATAAAGCCCGTGAGTAAGCAACAAAACCTCTACGAGGTGGTGGCGGGCAATCTAAAAGAGGCCATCATCCAAGGCAGGCTGACACCGGGACAGGTTCTGCCCAATGAAACTCAATTGGCGCTCCAGATGGGGGTGAGCCGCCCCGTCATCCGGGAGGCGCTACGCTATTTGCAGGCCCAGGGCCTGATCCATATCAGCCGCGGTACAAAGGGCGGCGCGGTGGTGGGAAGCCTGGACAGCCTATATTTGTTGGAAAACGTGGCTGACATGATCCGGGTGCGCAAACTCAAGGTGGACCACCTGATTCAGGTCCGCCAGTTTATGGAGCCGGAAGTCTTTCGTCTGGCCGCTGAAAACGCCACTCAAGAGGAGTTGACGGCCATTGAGGAGTTGTTAGAGCGAACCGGCCAAGAGCAGGAAGTGGACCAAAAGATGTCCCTGAATGCGGAGTTCCACATGGCGGTGAGCCGGGCATGCGGCAACCCCATCTACGCGGCCATGATGAGCAAAGTACTGGAATTCACCCTTGCCTTTGTGCGCACCCTCAAACCCAAACAGATAATTCTGCACGAAGATGAAGACCATCTCATAATCTTCAGGGCCTTACAGGAGCGCAATGCGCCGGAGGCCTCCAGGCTTTTATTGGAGCATGTCAACGGACTGCACGAACAAATCCGCAGCCTGGAGACCACCTGGCTCCAGATGCAGGCCGATCAGGATTAGTGTTTAAGGAATTGGGATTCACCAGGCTGGGTCCAGAGCGGCGTCCGCACCGCCACGGCAATTCAGCTTGCTCCCCGTATGGGGGTTCAAACACGTAGAGTAATAGCTTTTTGACCTCCCTCCGGCGTATTGACGGCGGGTATGGCCCGGCCTATTCATGGAAATGCTTTTCCATGATTATGCGCAAAATGGTGCGGTCGGTCTCCACCATGCCCTGGTTGCTCAGGGCGCCCAGGTTCTGGGAGGTCTGCTCCAAAGTGGTACCCATTATGCCCTGTATGGGGTCTACTTCCATACCATGCAGCGAGAACAGGGCGGCCTGCACCGACGCGCCGGCAGCGGTGGCCAGCTTTATGGCGCATCCGGTCTTAGCGCCGTCGCAGATCACGCCGGCCAGATCCCCGGTGAGGATCTTCACCGCCCCGGCGATGTGCTTGGGCTGGCCGCCCAGCAGGTAGGTCACCGCCGAGGTGGCCCCGGCTCCGGCTGCCACCGAACAGCCGCAAACAGCCGAGAGCCGTCCGGTGTATGCCTTTATGTAGGCGGTGATGACATGGCTGAAGGCCATGGCCTCCAGCAGGGTCTTCTCGTCGCAGTTGATGAATTCCTTTACCGCGCAAAGGGGCAAAATGGCGGTGAGTCCATGGTTGCCGCTGCCTGCCGAGGACATGGCCGGCAGTTTTACTCCGGCCATGCGGGCGTCGGCGGCGGCCGAGGTCAGGATGCGGGCCGCCAGGCTCATGTCTCTTTGCAGCAGGCCCTGGCGGGCAATGCTCTCCAGGGTCCGCCCCACCGCCAGCCCCGGCCCGTACTTGATCCCATACTCGGCCAGACGCAGATTGTAGGCCATGCCCTGGCGCAGAAAATCCCGGTCTTCTCCGTCCAGGCCCTCCACCATGGCCAACAGCTGCTCCAGATTGCGGCTACGCAGCCAAGCCTCCAGATCGGCCATGGGATCCCCGTTGCCGTCTTGATGGGAAAGCAAGGGATGCTCTTTAAGCTCCCGGCCGTTGAGCGACAGGGACACAACATTGTCGTGCAGCTTGCTGATCAGGGAACGTCCCTGGTTGTCCCCCGAACGCACGATGGTTTCAATGCGCAGGCCCTTGTGGTCCAGGACATTGAGCTTCACCCCCGGGCCGGCCAGAAATTTCTTGACCCGCTCGATGTCGTTGTCCTTAACCGGGTCCAACACCTCCAGGCCGCGTTGGGGGTCACCGGCCAGGGCTCCCAGGGAGGCGGCGGTGTCCAGCCCGGTCAGGCCGCCCGAACCGGGGATGGAGATGGCCAGCCCGTTTTTGTAGACGTTGGGGTCCAGCGACACTTCTATGGAATCAATTTCACCCTCGGGCAGCAGGGAGGCAGCGGCGGCGGCCCCCAGAGCCACGGCAACCGGTTCGGTGCAGCCCAGGGCTGGGGCCACTTCCAGCCGCAGTACTTCCTTGATGGTGTAATCCATATTGATTTTTCCTTGAACCCCCATACGGGGGTTCATTCCCTGCGGCTTGCCGCTTCATAAAGCTGAAATTTTCCTCTTGATACCCCACTGCTTGCGGCGGGGTTGTTCATTGATTCGGCCTGGCCTCGCTCTCAGGCACCGCCTCTTTGGGGCCGCTCCTTTTATGCAATGCTCTGGCTGTGAGCACCAGAAAGAAACCGCACAAGATAACGGTCACCAAAAAAATACTGTAGTGGTGATTGGCGAACCTGAAAATCTTAAAAGAAATCAAAATGGCCAATACAACCAATAGGGGCGCCCAAGATATTATTTTGTCTTTCATTTAATCCCCTATGCGTAGGAAAGTTTGTCAGAGTTAGCCTGCCGCCGCAGAACAAACATAACCACAAGGCAAATCGCCGCGCCGATTACATTGTATTCGAACTGTGGCACGAACAGCAGTACAGAGGGTATCACCATGAACGCCCGCATATACCAGTTCAGACTTCGGTAGAAGAATCCTTCGGTGGTCATGGTAATGGCCAAGATTCCCAAAGTGGTTGCGCATGCGGCGCGCAGCACTTCCCACCAGGGCCCTTCGAACAAAAGGCCGGGGGAGAACACAAACACAAAAGGTAGTATGTATTTGGCGAAACCCAAGCGGAAGGATGTGAAACCGGTTTTCATGGGGTTTGATTCGGCTATGCCCGCTGCAGCGAATGCGGCCAGGGCCACCGGTGGGGTTATGGCCGACACCAGGCCGAAATAGAAGGCAAAGAAGTGGGCCGCGATGGGAATGACGCCCATTGCCTCCAGGGCGGGTATCACCAGCGCGGCCACGGTGATATAAACCGCCACCGTCACCAAACCCATGCCCAGGATCAGGGAAGCCACCATGGTTAAAAGCAGCGCCACCCAGAGCCTGCCGTCGGCGATGGCTATGATGAGGTTGGTGAACTTCAGACCCAGGCCCGACACGAAGATTGAGCCTATCACGATGCCGGCGCAGGCGCAGGCTATGGAAACCGGCAGCGCCTTCATCGCTCCGGTTTCCAGAAATTTGACGATCTTGATCGGCGTCATGCGGGTTTCTTTTCTGAAGCTGCTCAGCACGAATACCGAGATGATCCCCCACAGCGCCGCGTACATGGGCGTAAAGCCAATAGCCAACAAGCCGATGATCACCAACACCGAAAGAAAAAGGTGCCCTCCGTTTTTTAGCTCTTCCTTGGCCGAGGGCAGCTCGCTTTTCTTCAAGGTGGGCAGGTCATATTTCTGGGCTTCGTAATGCACCATGATGAAAATCGAAAACATGTACAGGAGTCCGGGCAGGATGGCCGCAAGGCACACCGTGAGGTAGGGCATGGACAAAAACTCCGCGATGATGAAGGCGGAGGCGCCCATGACCGGAGGCATTATCTGCCCGCCGCTGGAAGCGCAGGCTTCCACCGCGCCTGCGAAATGAGGCCGGTAGCCTATTCGTTTCATCAAGGGTATGGTGAAGGTGCCGGTGACCACCACATTGGCCACCGCCGCCCCCGAGATGGTGGCCATCAAGGTGCTGGCCAGAATGGAAGCCTTTGCCGGGCCGCCTTTTCTGGCTCCCGTGAGCGCCAAGGCCAGATTGATGAAGAACCGTCCCGCCCCGGACTCCATGAGAATGGCCCCGAACAATATGAAAAGGAAGATGTAGGTGGCCATCACCATGAGGGGAACCCCGTATATGCCGTTTTCCCTCATGAAGAGGTAATCGACAATGGTCTCCCAACTGCTCGGTGGACCATAGAATATCCAGAAGAAATGATCGGAGAAGGCGGTATGCAGCAAAAAGAAACCGGCGATCAACACCATGGCCCATCCCACCACCCGCCGAGTCACCTCCAGAACTATTATAATCATCAGGGTGCCGATTCTTATATCCCACTCATTGAGATTGCCACCCCGGAAAATGAATTCCTCTATGTCGTACAGAATATAGATCTGCGTGCCGATGACGACGCCAATCAGCAGAAAATCAATGATGGACCAGGCATTGTACGGGTCCTTCCATGACTTTCTGCCCAGGGGCTTGAACAAAAAAACCAGAACCAACACAAATGACAAGTGGGTGGTTCTAAAGGAATAGGCATCCACCAAACCGGCCCAGGACAGATAGAGATGATAAAGCGACAGACTAACCGCTAGCGAGATGAGCGATAAGGCGGTTATGGTGTTGACCCGGTTTTCACCCAGGTAATTGTCGAGCACGCTTGGCTCTTTTTTTTCTTCCAGTGCAATCTTAGCTGCCATCTTTTTCCTCAATAAAAGGGCTCCGTGGAACCCGTCCACGGAGCCCCACAAACACTACTTGATGGTGACGCCCTTTTCCTTGTAATACTTCATGGCGCCCGGGTGCACAGGTATTTTGGCGCCCCTGAGAGCGTTTTCCATCTTGACCTTGGCAAAGGCCTTCTTTTTGATCTTTGACAGTTCAGGCAGATTCTCCCAAAAAGCCTTTGTGATCGCATAGGCCACGTCGTCTTCCACATCGTCACGAATCACCAGGCAAGTAGCGGTGCCGACCGTGGGGACATCTTCGGTCATGCCCTTATACGCGGTTTTGGGGATAACAGTTTTGATCAGTCCCGGCTCCAGCTCCAAGACCTTTTTCATGTGCTCGCCCCTGATCCCCAACAGGTTGATCCCGGGCGAGAAATTGAGGTCTATCAATAGGGCGGTGGGGCAGTCGGAAAGCAGCATGATGGCATCGCAATGCCCATCTTTCATCAGCGCGGCAGAGTCGGAGAAGCCTACAAAGCTCAAGGTGCCGCCGCCCTTTTTGATGGCGCTGAAGGAAAGGCCGTAGGCTTTTAGAACCTGCTCGGCGATGACGGTGGCGGTGAAGCCAACCTTGCCGGGGACCACATTTTTATCCGCCAGTTGGCCGATTGAGGTAATCTTGCTCTTTTTGGTCACTGCCACCTGAAAGGTGCTGGGGAACATGGCTGCCAGAAAACGAAGTTTGTTTTGAGGCTTTTTGAATTTACCCCTGCCCTCGTAGGCATTGGTGATGGTGTGGGCGTAGCCAAGGGCTATGTCCGCGGTGCCCTTTTGTATGGCATACATGTTGCCAACGCCGCCGCCAGGACCGTTTGAACAGGAAATTCCGGTTTCCCTTTCGACCACCTTCATGATGCCGGCCCCAATGGGATACCACGATCCGCCCGAGGTGCCCGAAACCATCTTGAGGAACTTTCGGTCGTATTTCTGGGCGGCAAAACTATCTTGCGCCCCAGCCAGGGAAAGGCTCAACGCCAGGGTTAAACAAACCAATACCAACTTCTTAAACATAGCGATCCTCCCGCTTAAAGCCTTGTGATTCTGTTACCAATATTCCAGCCGTGTGTAAAAGCTAAGGGTTACGACGTATGTCGAATGCCTATGTTAACCGGCTTTTTGACCACTCAAGAGTGGCGTTTTTCATTGCCATCAGGTTTTCATGGGGTGCGGTTTGGTTCACATTGGTACAGCCGGGGCCCAAGATAAACCGCTTGCCCTGAGTCTGGTCCAGGGCATGGCGCGCCTGTTCGGCTACCATTTCAGAATTGCCCAAAGGCAGGATTTGGCTTTGATCCATGCCTCCCCAAAGAGCCTTGGCTGTCTTTTGCGCCGCTGCTTTTAGGGTGGGATTTCTCGCTGAGGTGGCTTCGTAATTAATGATTTGGACCGGGCAGCCCTCCAGGAGATCGAACATGATGTTCTCCCTGCAAATGTGCAGCGCGTTGATGCTTCCGCCGGCATCGTTTGCGGCCTCTAAAACGGCAATGTCATAGGGCAGGCTGAATTCGCGGTATTCATCCTCGGTCATAACATCAAATGAGCCGTAGGCCGTGGTGGTATAGAATATTCCGTCGGCGCCGGCTTGGACGCACAGCCGGACGTAGTCCACCAAGGTCTGGGTTATTATGTTCAATCCGTGATGCAAAGCATCAGGGTTAGACTCCATGAATGATCTGATGGCCGCGGTCTCATCTTCCGCACCGAAATTGCCGCCGGCAAGCCGGCCGGCGATTGACAGAGGAGAAAACACACTCTGGATGTAGGGCACACTTCCTCTTAGAGCCTCACCCAGCCTCCTTGCTGTTGCGACCTGTTCCCCGAATGGGCCCTTGGCGGGGTCTAATTTTGTAAGATTGTTATATTCTTCTGCTTTTTTAATGACATAATCCCGCAGTTTGGGTCCTTGGGCAGGATCAAAGGCATAAGTGCATCCCCAGGCTTCCATGTAATAACTGGCCCGGAGCATGACCTTAATGAGATCCCAACCATATAGCTGGTTTTGATGCAATATGTGCTCTAATAGAGCATCGGGTGAAGACTCCACATCATGCCGGTGATTGTAATAGCAGATCGGTACGCGATCCACCGACTCCCCTTTGATCGCAGCTTCCACTCTTTCCCGCTTGGTCATTTCATGCATGGTGTTTTCCAATAATGCCAATCATAATCACAAGATGTTAGCAACAGGCTGCTCGTGTTGAGAGGTTTTCAGGCAATGCCTGGCAAGTCATCGACGTTGAAGCCCGGACTTCCAAGTGTCTTCAATGTTACGTAAAATTTTACGTAACATTTATAAAGTCACTGTGTCAACTTTTTTTTGGTCCAGATGGGCCGGTGCGCTGCGAAGTGATGCAGGCCCAGGCAGGTGATTTAGCTGTTATGGATATAAGATCAGGTGGATAGGTGGATTTAGAAAATTTGACTTGCCGTGAGTCGGCCGCGACTGCATCAGGACCTGCCCGGTAATTCAGCTTGGCAAGCCGCCAGGGAGCTAGATTGGCATACTGTCAATATATGTGGCTGAGTTCTATTTCAGTGCCCTACCATTGGAAAGATTGCCCATGCCCCACTCTTCATGGTGAAGAACCGACATGATGTGGTTCCCCAATATGGCCATCGCCTTTTCCACGTGTTCTCTGCACAGGCGACCGGCCAGGTCGCTGTCTCGTTTCTTCAATGCCAGATATATTTCTTGAATCTGCTCGAAATTATAGTCATCCGGAGCCATTTGCGTCGTCCTTATGGCGTAATTAAAGGCCCTTATGCATCTTCCCGACAAGCGCTCCATGAAATCACAAAGAATTCGGTTATTGGTTGCCATATACACTTTTTGGTGAAAATTGGTGCCCAAAGCCAGCCTTTTGGCCGGATCGCTGTCCGGATTCTCTTCGACTTCTTTTACTGTGTTGAGGATTTTTTCCATTTCGACCAGTTCGTCCTCAGACACATTCTTTGCAGCTTCACGCCCGGCAAGCTCCTCCAAGGGTATTCTTACCATAAAAGCTGACTTTATATCCTCCAGGTCTATGACAGAGACCTTTGTGCCGAATCGGGGCAAAATGGTGACCAGACCCATATCGTGCAGCTTCTTGAGGGCATTTCTTACCGGAGTGCGACTTACTTTCATCTCATCGCAAATATCTTTGTCTATCAGCTTCATCCCGGGATAGTATTCCAAGGATACTATTCTGTATCGCAAAACATCGAATACTTTGTTTGTCAGTAGTTGCTTGTTCACCATTTTTCTCCTTAGAAGCTACTACCTATATCCAGCGGAAAGCACGCATCTCAATAGTTTGCACTTTGGGCGTTGTGCGGTAAAGGGGAGCATAGCGCATTAAAAAACTGAGTTGACCCATCTATAGGGGGCTGGTATGGGGGTTGCCGCTAAAAGGCATAAGCCCGATTTCGGTCCGGCCTCAGTAGTATAATCCCAAGCCCGCTACCGGGATGATACCCTCCCTTGCGGGTGCACGGTGTCGAGGCCTTTGATGACCTGGCAGTTTACCCAATTATGCCGCTTTGTCAATTCAACTGCGGAGCCGAGGCCCAAATAGAACCGCTCTGTTTTTCCCGGAGGCTCATCTGTTTGAGTCAGGCTACCATGGTTTGCCACTGGTAGCCTTACTCGTCCCGGTGCTCCAGGACCATGCGTGCCGCCCGCTCCTTAACCTCTGGGGAATATCTGATTCGTTTGGACATGACCCCATCCTCTCAAGTAATGGAGTCTCCGCTAAACCTGGAGCGGTTCAGTTGACCTGCCCCCCGAAGTGACACTATTTTTTAAGTTACCTATTTGAAGTTTGAGGCTCAGAAAAGCTTACTTTCATTTGTGAAGATTAAAGGTAGGGATGCCAAGTTGATTCTGTTCACTAGACAGCGCAGTTAAAAAAACTTGGCAGTATATGAATCCAAGTGGGCCCGCTGTTGAATGATGCTTGTCCGGCCCCCGGCACCTGAAGATGAACTTCAATGACCCTCACCATTGTTCGTTTTTCCTCAGCCGGATTCGATTACATTTTTTTTCTTCGGTGCATGGCCCCCCAGACAAACAGGGCGATGACTCCCATCAAGGCACCCCGGGCAAACCACTGCACCCCGGAAGAGGTCAACTTGGTGCTGTCCTCGGCGGAGGTGAGGTCCTTGAGTTTATATCCCTCAACCGCCACGCTTTCCTCGCCCGAGGAGGCGGCCTCTTGCAGCGCCTTTTGGTCGGTGTGAGCGGGTTTTGCCGCCGTCGGCTGGCTGCGGGGCTGGAACCCCGCAGCCAGGGCCTTTTGCAACTCTTGACGCGCACTCACCTGTTCACTCAGGGGTTTGGCCGCGGCCCTTTCGATGGCCAGCTTGAACTCCGCCACCTTGGCCGGGGCCATTACCCCGGGCAGGGAGATGAGGTTGACCACCATTTCGTTGAGAAAAGGATTGTTGCAGGTGTGGTCGCAGCAGGCCACGCCCTTTTCTATGACGTTGAGCGCGTATTCCACGGCCAGATTTTGGCGCACCGCATCATCGGCTTGCCAGTAGTCCTTGCGCACCGCCTCCAGCATGCGGCCGGTCAAGGATTGATAGGCCCAGGGGCTTTCCCGGTTGAAAAACTCCTTTAGGTCCAGTCCGTATTTGTCCCGCACATAGACCGAATAGGCCTGTTCCCATTTGGTCTGGTCCACCGCGGTGGGAGCGGTAACCTGCCAGCCCCACATGTGGTCCATGAATTTGGCCATCTGTCCGGCGCCGGCGTAGTTTTCCTTTTTCATCCCCTCGATCCAGCGGGGATTCAAATAGCGGGCGCGCATCTCCCGGCCCAGGGCCCGGGACAAGTCCTCCACCGCCACCCGGCCCGGATTGCGCTGGTCGGCGATGAAGGTGTGCGGCGTCTTGCCGCTTTCTCTTTTCACCGCCAGCGATAGGCCGCCCAGGTATTGGTACATATCGTCGTTGTCCAAAAGGCCGTAGATCTGTGAAGAACGCGAATGGACCGCCACTTCCACTTTCTGCAGGTTCTGCCTGAAAATTTCTTTGGCGGGGGCACCCCACTTGCCGCCGCCAAAGGCAAAGCCCACCCGGTTTTTATAGACCTCTACTATGTCCGTGTCCGACTTCCAGAAACTGGAGGCGCTGGTCACCTCGGAGACGCCGGTGCCATAGGAGCCGGGCGCTTCACTGAATATGCGCACGGCGGCCAATTTGGCGGCCTCGGCCTTGCTCAGCCCCTCCGCCCGCAGCCGCCGGCTCATGTCGGCGTCATGGGCGGCGATGAAGTTTTCCACATCGGTCTGGGCCGCCGCGGTGCGTACGGCGTTGTCAAGGAACTTGATCAAGTGGGGGAACAGATCCCGGTAGAGCCCTGAGGGATTGATCAGCACATCGATGCGGGGCCGCTGGAGCCGGCGGCCGGAGATAACCCGGATTCCGTCGACCCGGCCGGTCCGGTCCCACCGGGGGGCCAGGCCCAAAAGATACAAGATGGTGCTTTCGCTGACTCCCTGGTTGCGGATGGTTTCGGTGGCCCACAAGACCACGGCCACCTTTTGAGGATAGCGTCCCTTGTCTTGGCGGTGGTTGTCGATGATCTGTTGGGCCGCCTGCACCCCCAGCCTCCAGGCGGCGCGCGAAGGCACCTTGCCCGGATTGAAACCGAAAAAGTTGTTGCCGGTGGGGATGGCTTTGCGGTTGCGGATGGGATCGTTGCCTTCCGCCGGTGGTACATAACCCCCCGCCAGGGCACGGAGCAGGGAGTCCATCTCCCGGGGACCCGAGGCGACCAACGCCTCGGCCACCTGTCCGGGTTTGTCCTGGGGATGGGCGGCCACGATGGCCTTGGACATTTCCGACAGGGCCTCGCCCTGGGGTGATTTGCCAAAGGTGTGCATGCCGTAGGGCATGAGGGTGGCCTTTAAATCTATGAGATAGTGCTCCAACTCGTGCAGCAGGGCGTCGTCGATCACCAGGCGTCCATCCGGGTGGTGGCGGTGTGGCAAGAGCCTTGGTGGGTGCTGATGGGCCTGGCCGGTGTGCTGGTGCACCGCCGGCGCCTGGCCTTTTTCCCCCTCCTGGAGATGGCTGTGCTCGCCAGCCGGGTGAAAGTCCTGTGCGATGCCGGTTTCCCGGATGCGCTCTTCGATCAAGGCCAGCTGGGTTTGGGCGGTGTCGCTGCCCAGGGCCTTGGCCCGGTTATAGTCGCCGATCATTTCCAGTATTTCGGCGTATTCGTGGTACAGGCCCGCGGAGGTGAGGGGCGGAACCAGATGATCGATCACCACGCCGCGCCCCCGCCGCTTGGCCTGCAGGCCCTCGCCCACGTTGTCCACGATATAGGGATAGATGTTGGGCAGATCGCCCAGCAGCACCTCCGGGGAATCAGAAGGCGCCAGCCCCGCCTGTTTTCCGGGAAGCCATTCGTGGGTGGCGTGGGTGCCCAGATGAATCATGGCGTCGGCGGCAAAGCCGTGTTTGAGCCACAGATAGGCGGCGATGTATTGGTGGTGGGGATACAGCTTCTGGTCGTGATAGAGCTTTTGGGGGGCGTCGGCCCAGCCTCGGGCGGGCTCGGGCAGCAGCACCAGGTTGCCCCTGACTAGGGCCGGGATGATGAAGTGGCCGTCCTGGACCATGATCTTGGCGGCCCCGGGTGGGCCCCACTGGGCGGTCACCGCCCGCCGAAAGGGCACGGGCAGCTTGGCGAACCAGGTCTTATAGGTTTCCAGGGGCACGCGCAGCACCTGCCCCTGGTCCAACATGCGCTGCAACTCCCCTGGCGCCCAGGAGCCTACGTTGCGTCCCGAGGCGATGACGGCCGCCTGCAGCTCCGCTTCGGAAAAGGCGGCGGTCTCGCCCGTTTGGTAGCCTTGGCTTTGCAGGCGGGTGAGAATTGCCTCCAGGCTCCGGAAGACGTTCAGATAGCTGGCGCTGATGTTTTGCTTGCCCTGGTTGTGGTTGTAGTAGAGGATGGCCAGCCGTTTTTGGGGGTTGGGCTTTTTTTGCAGGCGCAGCCAGCCCTTGATCCGGCCGATGAGCCAGCGCACATTTTCCTTGATGGACCGGTAGACGTAAACCGTCTTGCCGCTTTGCGCATCGCGCTGTTTCACCTTGCCCGCCAGGGGGGTGGGCTCGATGAGACCGGACACCTCGGGCACGCCCATGCTCCAGACCAGCTCCAGGGGTTTGATGCCGATGGGGTCCCGGCGCCAGTCGGCGATGCTACCTGTGTAAAGGTTGATGGCGTTGAGCACCGGCACATTCAAATCCAAGAGAGCCCGGCGCAGATCATCGTCGAGGGCCGAATAAAACTTGAGGCTGAAAGAGACGATCAAGTTCACCCGTGATTTTCGGCTGCCGTCCAAAAACAGCTTTTGCAGAACCTCCCGGTCGCTGCCAAAACAGGGCATCACGTTCAGCCCTTGCTCTTCCATTTGCCGGATGAGGTAGTTGTAGGGGGCCCTCTGACCCTCTATCAAATTGGAAGAGAACAGCATGAGGCCCACCCAGGGCCGGTCGGCCCGGTATACCGGACGCCCTTCATACCAGCGCTGGAATTCCCGGGGTGAATTGAAGATGACCTTGGAATCGGGGTGGTAAATTCCCCTCTCCGCCTGCGCGACCACGGGGTCGAATTTGACCAGGGGGTCCAGTTCCCGGTTGACGACCCGCTTGACGAGGTTGCCGATATTGGCGGGGGAAAGATGCTCGAAGTAGACTTTTATTTTGTCGTCGAAAATCAGGCCGCGCTGCCGCAGCATCTCATCGTCCCGGGAACCCCGCAGGGCATAGATGCGCTGCACGGCGGGGTCCAGATGCTTTAAGACCCATTGCAACAGCTCCACACCCATGACATCGACTATGACCACCTCCGATCTCTCGGCGAAACTTCGGTCCTGGGGGTTGTTCTCCAGATCGGCAAGGGTGAAAAAGCGCACCGAAATGCCCTTGGGCAAACGCAGGGTCTTTAGCGCCTGGTTCACCAGGTAGCTGTCTCCGTCCAGGACCAGCAGGGACACCAGGTGGGTATGGCCGTCTCCGCCATGGGCCCTGACTCCCGCCGGCAGTGCGCAAAGCAGAAAAAATCCCAAGATGACGGACCACAAACAGTAAGTCGCTGAGGGCCATGCTTTCCAAACCGAAGACAATATGGTCACTCCCGAAATCTTAGATGCGTCAATGCAAGCTGGCGGCCGTTTCACTCCTCCGGCACGTAAACCATGGTGCCATCCTGTAGCCGGTAAGCCACGCCGAGTCTTTGTCCCTGTCCCTGGGCCTTTTCCGGGCTCACCTTCATCGCCTTTATCTGGCGGCCTTTTTTGGTGATGATCTCCAACTGCCCGCTTTGGGATTTTTTCATTAGGGTGATCTCGGATTTTTCGGAAAACAGGTCCTGTAGGTGGTAGGCGGTGAACAAGGTGAAAATCAGCCCCACGATGAACACCAGCCCTATGTCGAAGAGGTTGGCCAGCCCGGTCAGGGGATCGTTATCTGAAAAAGCCCGGGCCGAGTGGCCGGAAGGTCCTGAGTGCGACCGTTTTTTTTGATAATACTTCACGGAAGGGAGTCCCCGTCCTGGGGCATTGCAGTCAATACTTCCGTGGCCAATTCTATGTTCTTGATATCCTGTTCCACCCAGCGGCGCTTGACGGTGTAGAAGAAAAACGAGACCATGCCCACGGCCAGGCCCACTACGGTGGTGGTGAAGGCGATGACCAGATCCGATGACAGTTTGGCCATGTCTCCCTGGCCCAGGGCGGCCAGTCCGGTACCCATGGGAATCAGGGTGCCGATCAGGCCCAGGCCAGGGGCCAGGCGCACGAAGATTCGCAGCCGGTCCATGCGCCGCCAAATGGCCAAGGTGGTTTCGGCCAACAGGTTCTCGACGGCTACCTCCGCATGCTGACCTTGGTCTGCCAATACTTGCTTAAGTTTGACCACATAGGCGGTGACGCGGTGGGGAAATGTCCCATCAAAAGCGCCATTGGCAACATACTCAGGCAGCTTTTCAGGAGGGAACTCCCTTAGCCGCCGCCGCTCCAACCACTCTGCGGCGAAGCTGCCGCCAAACAGCACCACCCAAAGGGTCATCAGCAACAGGATTACCAATACGGGATACAACAAGGACGCCGAAATCAGATAAATGGAGGTTTTTAACAGTGCCGTGAGATCCAAGCCGCCTGTCTCCTTATTTTTCTCCGCAACCGGCTAAATCCGATGCAGAAAAGAAGCGCCGCGCTCCCCCATCCCGCCCAGAGGCTGATGTGAGAGGGGCTGGGTCCATCTCCGGCCCGGGAGGCCAGACGGTAAATCTCATTCACTTGGCCAAAGTAAGGTAAAACCAGAACCGAAAGGATGAAGTAGGCGGCTATGATGACCATAGCCGCTCCCAAGACAGTCTGTGGGTTCAGGGATAGCCGTTTGCCAAGCCAGCTCATCCCTCCGGCCGCAATAATCGCGATGGCCACGAAGAGGCCGTAGAGACCCGCCGCCACACTGATGCCCGCATCGGGAAAAGCCGCCAGGGAAAAAGACAAAGAGAGCAGGATTACGCTGAAACATACCGGGCAGGGAACCAGCATGGCCACCCAGCCCAAGCCGTGTTTTTCCCTGGACCGCTTTTTGAGCAGGGATACCCCCCACAGCGTCATCAGTAGGGCCATGAGAAAATGAATCCACATGCCTGACTTGAAAAAGATGTGGGCCGTTTGCAGATGATCCAAAAAGTTGACGCTGGTCAGCAGCCAGTAGGTCAGCCCGAAGAGCATGAAATAGCCAGCGGCAAAGGCGGCCAGAATGGATACGGCCGGCCAAAGCGCTTTGCCCCGGCTAAGCAGATAGTGCAGGCCCAAGCCGCTCTTGAGGGCAAACACGGCGATGCTGAAAGCTATGCCTATGAACAGGCTCTTGTATTCCACGATGTTTTCTCGGCCTGGTATGGTGGCTGAAGCCCCAGTGAAGTCGGTATCGCCGCTAAACTGATTGGGTCTTTACAACACCCCTAACTTTAACCCTTTGGTTTCCTATTTACAATTAAGAGACTCGGGTGAACCTGACTCAAGAGCAGTTATTGGGTATTTAGCGGGTATGTCGGCATACCCTCTAAGGCTGGTTCATTGCAATCACCCCAGACTCCGCTGGCGGTATAATTAGTTTAACTAGCCGAGAATAAATGATTAAAGACCGCTGGCTCAAAAAAGTTAAGTTTCAAGGCCTCGCCGCTGAAAGGCGACAGGCTGGACCGCTGCCAGCCACATCGATGCTTGACAAGAATTTGCCTTTGTTTTTTAATAATCAGTAACTGGTGCCCTAGAGGCTTAAAAGGGAAGACGGTTTAAAGCCGTCACGGTCCCGCCGCTGTAACCGGGGACGACGGTCGCAAGTGTGCCACTGCCAAATATGGTGGGAAGGCGCGGCCAAAGATAGATCCGGGAGTCAGAAGACCTGCCAGAAAAAATGGACCGCAATCGCCGCCGTGGACAGCGGCATAGGGTGATATTAATCACCCGGTGGCGGTCCCGCCTGGGGCGGAGAAGATAAACCAGGGTGCATTCCCCCAGCCCAAAAGGGCTGGGGGTTTTTTATGGTGATGCTTCTTACGCATAAACCGGGCCGGACCATGACGAAAGCTTGGTGGATGATGGTTTTGCAAAGTGCCCCTCTATGGATAAGAGCTACCTTTTGGGTTTCTTGCCTGTTGGCAATCTGCTCGGGGCTGCTCTTACTTATTGGGGGCGCCAACATATTGAGGCCTTTTTCAACATCTTGAGCAAACAACAAACAATTGGCCATATACGGCTTATTCCAACGGTACGCGCTTTAACCAAGACCAAGGAGGCGAAATGGACCAGGAGACCACTCGCGAAATATGGGGCATTTTGGAAGCTGACCTTCGACAATTGGAACAAGGGCCGGACGTTAAAAAAGAATTGTTTGAACACACGCAAATGGCGGTGGGCATGCTGTTGCAGTGCGACCCGGCAGAGGTGCTGAGGTGCTTGGAGGAGTCAGCTCTGCCCCAAAGGGCCCTGGCTTCCTGGCTTGCTTACGAAGGGGCCAGGATGGGCCTCAACGATAAGGCAAACGCCCTCAAGCTCCAATGGCAGCGACACAGCAGGGAAGCAGGGGAACTCATAGCCCCACCCCGTAAACCAAGAGGTTCTGTCCGGAGTGAGTGGGCATGAAAAATCATCGAGAGAAAGATACGGATTTCAGCCCTGATGACCAAATGGCAGCGGACCACATCATGAAAGTCATCCAGCAGACTTTAGGCGATATATATAGCCTTTACCCATCACAGACTTCTTTCACCGCGGGGGCAGCCCTGCTAACGGCCGGGACCCTGTTGATGATTGAGCTGTCAGGGCGGGAAAAGGCAGCCCAGGCGCTAGAGTCTTTGGCCGAGGGGATAGCGGGAGGCCGCTTTGACTCTTACACCAAGCGCTACAGACTACCCTTGCAGTGAGTTGGCGGCCATAGATGTCTTCAAAAGTTGTAACGAAGCCGAACTATAACATCGACGGCGGCATCGGCCGTGAAGATGCGGCTCGGTTCACATCTTGGGAGGTCTATAGCAAAGCTGGTTATTGGGCGGCGCGGGGGACAGTCCTAAACAACTCGACCGACAAGTTGCGTTTCTTGAAAGTATGCGTGGATCTCAAAAACTCGCGCGGGGAGATCATAGATTCAGGCCTTGCCTACGTCGAAACCGTCGATACACATCTAGATGTCAGCCAAGAAGCCAGCTTTCATATTTGGTCTTGGGGCGTTAGACCCTCAGCCGTCGCCAGCTACAACAGGTGGACCAGTCATTGGCAGTGTGGCTTGGGAATCAACAGCAGGGAATAGCAAATCAAATTCGCTTCAAACTCATTTAACGCTTTTTTTGTATCCCTTGCCCTGGCCGGGGTTTTGTGGGCAGGGGTGCCTTTCCCCGCACAGGCCGCTCCCCGGCCGTTATGCCCTCATTTCATGTGGATTGCTTACGGCGATTTGAGCAAAGAAAAAGACGGTTCGCTCACCCAACGGTTATACATCAAGACCCCGGATGCCCCTGGCCCAAGCATGGGCAACGCGGGCAATTGGAAATTGGAAGCGTTCTACGCCTCCAGCCGCGCCAGGGCAAAGGGGCCGCGCAATTTTTACCCTGTTGCGGTTAAAACAAAAAACGGTACTCCATACATAGAGATCAACAGCGGCCTTTTTTCCCGTATCGAGCTTTGGGTGTCCGCAACTTGTGCTGAACGGCGGTACCGGGCTCAAACCGTATTATTTTTGTTCGGCAAGTCGGGCGTAGAGACCACCAATCCCTCTCCTGTATTGCGCAATCTTGAGTTGGAAAAGCCCTACATCCGGCTGTCACCCGATCCAAGCCACTATTGGCCGCAGACCGGGATGACCTATCGCTTTACCTATCAAGGGCTGGGCAAGGCCACAGGCGCCGCCCAGGTCATCGAAAACCAACGGCATCTTGATTCAATAACCATTGACCCGCAAGGGGCCTTCTCCTATACCCCGCCCCATGATCCAGACCTGGATCGGGAGGGGCCGAGCGCATACAAACAAACCGTTTTGCTGGTTGAACAACAGGCAGGCCGGGAAACCATCACCTCTACATTCACCTTATTGCTGCACCGCTCCCGCTACGGTCACCATCGGTTGTTGCCTGGTTTGGCCCTGATTGCCTTGGTGGCCCTTGCGGTACTTTTTGGCGTAATCCGAAAAAGAAGGAAATCACCGTTTTGACGGTCAACGTACTCAGGCTGATTACGCAACACGGTATGTTCTTGTTGCTCACTTATGGCGGGCGCGTGGGGATCAGCCTGGGCAATGCCTTACCCTGTCTTTCCTGTCCCTATATTTCCGGGTGCGGCGGGTATTGTTATTTGATGGCTATGCAGAGCAACGTCTGGGGTTTTGCTATGCCCCTGGCGGATATTTGGTCGGCCAGAGGCCTGGAGGCACTGTATTATTTGGGGCTTTTCGCCCTGCTGGCCGCCTTGCTGAGCAAATTTTGGTGTGGCTGGATTTGTCCCTTTGGCCTCATTCAGGATTGGCTGTCCTTGCTGCGCAAAAAACTGGGGATTCGCGAGGCACAGCTTTCCTGGCGCAACCGGGACCGCCTCAAACCGATTAAGTACATTCTGCTGGCCTACTTGATCATCGTTCCCCTGTTAATTGCCCATGCCGGCCTCTCCCCGGACTTTGGCCTGCCTTTTTGCCAAATCTGCCCCGCGAAACCGATCATGCCCTTGTTTGCCGGCATCACGCGGCACCTGGCCTTGGATTTCACCAACAGCATTACCCTGGTCTTTTCCATTTTGTCGGTGGGGATCGCCGCCGGGATGCTGGTGGGGATGTTTTTCAAAGACCGCTTTTTCTGCATGTTCTGTCCCATGCTGGTGTTAATCCACGTCCTGAAAAAGATAAGCCCGGTTCGCTTTGAAAAGGCGGTGGATGGTTGTGTGGGCTGCGGCAACTGCCATCGCCTGTGCCCGGTTGACATCAGAGACGTGCATGAACAAAGGACCCAAAAGGATGTGCTGAGCGAGGACTGCATGCTGTGCCTGACCTGCTCGGAATCCTGCCCCCAGGACGAGGTGCTGACTGTAAAGTTTTTCAAGTGGCCCCTCTTCTCCTCCTCGGGCAATTATGTCGCGCGTCCTTTTTCCAAAGGAAAGCCCCTCCATGACCACAACAAATGAAAAACCGAATCAAGCGGGGCAACAGCTTAGGGACCAGGTTAGGGCAGAGGCCCTGGCCGAATACCAGGCGGAAGCTTCGCTCCTGCGCCAGCGATCTGATTACGGCCCTTCTCTGGAATACTTTTTGGATCTATTGACACTGCCCATGTCGCCGGAAAAGATGCGGGCCGCCATCGGCAAACCCGTGGTGGAGCACCTGTGTAACCATGCACCCTACGAGTTGTTTCACGCCTTTGGCGTTCACCCTCTGAGGGTGAGTAGCGGGTGTCATTCTGTCCAGCGGCTGTCGGCTTCCGGTAATCCCGTGCTCATGTGTCCCATGCTTAAGTCCACCTTGGGCATGCAGCGGCTGAACCAACAGCCAGGCGTAGCGCCGGTTGCCCAAGTGGTGCCCACCTCCTGCGACTGGGTGGTCAAGTACCCGGAGATGGCCGGTCAAGATGACCGGGAGGTTCACTATTTGGAGTTACCCCACCTGCGCCAAGCTGAAAAAGGACAACAGCGCTGGTTGCAGGAAATATACGGCCAGGTGTCATTTCTGGAGGGCAAAACGGGCAAAAAACTGAAACGGCAGGACCTTTTGGCCTCCGTAAAAACATTTATGCGGGCATGGCAGGCGATCCGGGATCTGATTGAGCTTAAAAGGCGGCACTTGGTTTCCGGAATAAGTTTTCTGGCCGTTGCCAACAGCTTCATGCTCGACGCTGTTGAGCCCTGGACTAGTAACGTTCGGCAACTGGTAGATGATGCAGCCCCTCGCGCGCCAAAGCCCACCAAGCCCGGCATCTTTCTCGCCGGCTCGCCAATCGTCTTCCCCAATTACAAACTACCGCATCTAATCGAGGAAGCCGGTATGCATGTATGCGCGGACGACTTGTGTACCTCTGAACGAGTGTTGCCCGGCGCCGTTTGTTATGACGACCCTTCAATGCATGGCCTTTTACGGGCGCTGGCGGAACGCTATCACCGGGGATGCATCTGTCCCACCTTCGCCGACAACGAGCGCCGGGTGAACAACATAATCAATACTTGTCGGCAACACGGCATCCAGGGCGTGGTTTACCACGTCCTCAAAGGCTGCCATCCCTGCGATCAGGAAAGCTTTGCCGTGGAAAAAGAGCTCAAACGGCACGGGTACAAATTCCTCAGGGTTGAAACCGACTACCTGAAGGAAGACAGCCAAAACATACTCACCCGCCTGGAAGCTTTTGGAGAAATACTTTAGGTAACCTCCTTGAGATGGTCTGGCGTGAGAAGTAAGCCACCAATTCCATCCCCCATTTCAGCGGATAGCCTCCAGCGCTAAATCCTCCTTTTGCCAAGAATCTTTGGCTGCGTCCAGCGTCACAGCGATCAGGGCCGACGTTTCGCGCAGACTAGCCCGGATATTTCACGAAGGTTGGTCGGCATTGGCGATGCGGGTAGCATTTATCGGTGTGTTATGAAAAAAACGTCTGCGCTATCAGTGTACGGCTTGTACCCAAGCCCGGCACAGCCAGCCAAGCGCTGGCAAGGCGTCCGGCAAGCGACAGGCGAAGGCGTAGCCAAAGCTACGTCGAGCTTGGAGCGCAGCC
>JANQFN010000178.1 GCA_028277825.1 Desulfarculaceae bacterium | reverse complement strand
GGCAACAAGGGCGTGGTCAGCCGCATCCTGCCCTAGGAGGACATGCCATACTTCGCCGACGGCACCCCGGTGGACGTGGTGCTCAATCCCCTGGGCGTGCCCAGCCGCATGAACGTGGGCCAGGTGTTGGAAACCCACCTGGGCTGGGCCTCCCAGGCCCTGGGTCAACGCCTGGGCGAGATCGTGCAGGCCATCGGCGACGCCAGGGAAAAGAGCAAAAAGGCCCGGGCCAAGGAGGCACGGGACCTGTTCAACAAGGTGTACGCCAAAAAAGAGCTGGCCGATGAGTTCAGCGGTTTGGGCGACGAGGAAGCCCTGTCCCGGGCCAACGCCATGAGCGGCGGCATACCCATGGCCACGCCGGTGTTCGACGGGGCCAGCGAGGAGGAGATCGGCAAGCTGCTTAAGCTGGCCGGGGTGCCCACCAGCGGGCAATCCGAGCTGATAGACGGCCGCACCGGCGATGTCTTCGACCGGCCGGTGACCGTGGGCACCATGTACATGCTCAAGCTGCATCACCTGGTGGACGACAAGATACACGCGCGCTCCATCGGCCCCTACTCCCTGGTTACCCAGCAGCCCCTGGGCGGCAAGGCCCAGTTCGGCGGCCAGCGCCTGGGCGAGATGGAGGTCTGGGCCATGGAGGCCTACGGGGCGGCCTATTCGCTGCAGGAGTTCTTGACCGTCAAGAGCGACGACGTGGCCGGCCGCACCCGCATGTACGAAAAGATTGTCAAGGGCGAAAATAACCTGGAGGCCGGGCTGCCCGAGAGCTTCAACGTCCTGGTCAAGGAGCTGCAAGCCCTTTGCCTGGACGTGGAGTTGACCGAGCAGAAAAAGGAACCTTCCCCGGCCCTAGACTAAAGGAGAATTCCCTTGGAAGATCTCTACAGCTACTTCGCCAAACCCAAGGATCCCCTGTCCTTCGACGCGGTGCAGATTTCCCTCACCAGCCCGGAGAAGATCAGGACCTGGTCCTTCGGTGAGGTCAAAAAGCCCGAAACTATCAACTACCGCACCTTCAAACCCGAGCGAGACGGGCTTTTCTGCGCCAAGATATTCGGCCCCACCAAGGACTACGAGTGCAACTGCGGCAAGTACAAGCGCATGAAGCACCGCGGCGTGGTCTGCGAAAAGTGCGGGGTGGAAGTGATCCAGTCCAAGGTGCGCCGTGAGCGCATGGGACACATCGACCTGGCCAGCTCGGTGGCCCATATCTGGTTTCTCAAGTCGCTGCCCTCCAAGGTGGGTAACCTCTTGGACCTGACCCTCAAGGAATTGGAAAAGGTCCTCTATTTCGAGTCCTACATCATGCTGGACTCCGGCGAAACCGACATCGCCGAGGGCACCCTGGTGCCCGAGGACAAATACCGCCAGTTGATCGAGGAGTTCGGCTCCCGCTTCACCGCCGGCATCGGCGCCGAGGCGGTCAAGGAGATGCTCTCGCGCTTGAACCTGGACAAACTCTGGGACACCCTGCGCGTGGAGATGATGGAGACCGCGTCCGAGGCCAAGCGCAAGAAGCTGGGCAAGCGGCTGAAGGTGATCGACGCCTTCAAAAACTCCATCAACGAGCCCGAGTGGATGATCATGGATATCATCCCGGTGTTGCCCCCGGACCTGAGGCCCCTGGTGCCCCTGGACGGCGGCCGCTTCGCCACCTCGGACTTGAACGACCTTTACCGCCGGGTGATCAACCGCAACAACCGCCTCCGGCGCCTGAATGAACTGGTGGCCCCGGACATCATTATCAGGAACGAAAAGCGCATGCTGCAGGAATCGGTGGATGTGCTTTTCGACAACGGTCGCCGGGGCAAGACCATCACCGGCCCCAACAAGCGCCCCCTCAAATCCCTAAGCGACATGCTCAAGGGCAAGCAGGGCCGTTTCCGGCAGAACCTTTTGGGCAAGCGGGTGGACTACTCGGGCCGCTCGGTGATTGTCATCGGCCCCGATCTCAGGCTGCACCAGTGCGGCTTGCCCAAAAAGATGGCTCTGGAGCTGTTTAAACCCTTCATCTACAACCGGCTGGAAGTCAAGGGCATGGTCACCACCATCAAGGGCGCCAAGAAGATGGTGGAGCGCGAGACCCCGGAGGTGTGGGACACCCTGAGCGAGGTGGTGCGCGAGTACCCGGTGCTCTTAAACCGGGCCCCCACCCTGCACCGTTTGGGCATCCAGGCCTTTGAGCCCCTGCTGGTGGAGGGCAAGGCCATCCAGCTGCACCCCCTGGTCTGCCAGGCCTACAACGCCGACTTTGACGGCGACCAGATGGCGGTGCACATCCCCTTGTCCATCGAGGCCCAGATCGAGGCCCGGGTCCTGATGATGAGCACCAACAACATCCTCAGCCCGGCCAACGGCCAGCCCATCATCGTGCCCAACCAGGACATCGTTTTGGGGCTTTACTACATGACCCGCGAGCGGCCCCTGGCCAAGGGCGAGGGCAAGGTGTTCGCCGACACCGCCGAGGTGATCATGGCCTATGACGCCGGCGCGGTGGACCTGCACGCGGCCATCGAAGTGCGCATGGACGGACAAAGGGTACGCACCACGGTGGGGCGGGTCCTGTTGTATGAGGTGATGCCGGCTGAGCTCAACTTCGAGATGATCAACCTGGTGATGGATAAAAAGGCCCTGAAGAACCTGGTGGGCCACTGCTATCACACCGCCGGCACCAAGGCCACGGTCATACTGTCCGACCGCCTCAAGGACATGGGCTACAAGTTCGCCACCGCCAGCGGCCTGTCCATCTGCGTCAAGGACATGGTGATCCCCGAGCGCAAGCAGCAGATCATCGACCAGGCCATGACCGAGGTGAAGACCATCGAGTCCCAGTACAAGGACGGCATCATCACCGACGGCGAAAAATACAACAAAGCGGTGGACATCTGGGCCAAGGCCACCGAGGACGTGGCCGGCGAGATGATGGAGGAGATCTCCAGCGAGGTGATATCCTCCCCCGAGGGCCAGGAGGTCACCACCGATTCCTTCAACCCCATCTACATGATGGCCGACAGCGGGGCCCGGGGCTCCAAGGACCAGATGAAGCAGCTGGCGGGCATGCGCGGCCTGATGGCCAAGCCCTCCGGCGAGATCATCGAGACCCCGATCACGGCCAACTTCCGCGAAGGCCTCACCGTGCTGCAGTACTTCATCTCCACCCACGGCGCCCGCAAGGGCCTGGCCGACACCGCGCTGAAAACCGCCAACAGCGGTTATCTCACCCGCCGCCTGGTGGACGTGAGTCAGGACGCCATCGTCACCGAGTTGGACTGCGGCACCATCGACGGCATCGAGGTGGAGGCGCTCCGGGAAGGCGGCGAGGTGATCGAACACGTCTCCGAGCGCGTCCTGGGCCGCACCGCCTTGCGCGACGTGCTGGACCCGCTGAACGACGACGTGCTGGTGCCGGCCAACGAGGAGATCGACGAGGCCGGGGTGGCCAAGCTGGAAGAGGCGGGCGTGGAAAAGGTGGCCATCCGTTCGGTGCTGACCTGCGAGTCGCGCCGGGGGGTGTGCTCCAAATGCTACGGCCGCGACCTGGCCCACTCCAAACCAGTGGACGTGGGCGAGGCCATCGGCATCATCGCCGCCCAGAGCATCGGCGAGCCCGGCACCCAGTTGACCATGCGGACCTTCCACATCGGCGGCACCGCGGCCAAGGCCGTGGAGCAGTCCCGGGTGGAGGCCCGCTACACCGGCACCCTGAAGTACATCAACCTGCAGACCGTGGACAGCGACGAGGGCTTCAAGGTGGTGATCAACCGCAACGGCGAGATCGCCATCATGGGCGAGGGCGGCCGCGAGCGCGAGCGCTACAAGATCAACTACGGCGCCCGCCTGGACTTCGAGGACGGCGAGCGGGTGGCCGCCGGCGACGTGGTGGCCCAGTGGGACCCCTACACCAGCCCCATCCTCACCGACACCGACGGCACCGTGAAATTCGGCGACCTGGTGGAAAACGTCACCATGACCGAGCGCTTCGACCCGGTCACCGGCCGCTCCACCAAGGTGACCGTGGAGTCCAAGAACCCGGACCTGAGGCCGCGCATCTCCATCAAGGTGCCCGGCACATCCAAGACCACCGACCTGGGCAAGGGCCGCGGCGACGCCCGCTACCTGTTGCCCATGGGCGCCATCATCATGGTTTCCGAGGGCGACGAGGTCAAGGCCGGCGACGTCCTGGCCCGCATCCCGCGCGAGACCACCAAGACCAAGGACATCACCGGCGGCCTGCCCCGGGTGGCCGAGTTGTTCGAGGTCAGAAAACCCAAGGAATGCGCGGTCATCACCGAGATCGACGGCGTGGTGGGTTTCGGCAAGCAGACCAAGGGCAAGCGCAAGGTGGTGATCACCCCGGAGGTGGGCGAGCAGAGGGATTACCTGATCCCCAAGGGCAAGCACGTCACGGTGCACGAGGGCGACTTCGTGCGCGCCGGCGAGCCCCTGATGGACGGCTCCATCAACCCGCACGACATCCTCAGCTCCCGCGACGTCAAGGCCCTGGCCCGCTACCTGGTGGACGAGGTGCAGGAGGTCTACCGCCTGCAGGGCGTGAAGATCAACGACAAGCACATCGAGGTGATCGTCAGGCAGATGCTTCGGCGCGTGCGGGTCACCGATCCGGGCGATTCCAACCTCCTGTTGGGCGAGCAGGTGGAAAAGAGCCGTTTCGGCGAGGAGAACAACCGCCTCATCGCCGAAGGCATGAGTCCGGCCTTGGCCGAGCCCCTTTTGTTGGGCATCACCAAGGCGTCTTTGTCCACCGACAGCTTCATCAGCGCGGCCTCCTTCCAGGAAACCACCAAGGTGCTGACCGAGGCGGCCATCGCCGGCAAGGTGGACGAGCTGCGGGGCTTGAAGGAAAACGTGATCATGGGCAGGCTGATCCCGGCCGGCACCGGCCTGGACCGCTACCGCGAACTGCACATCCCCCACGCCGAGGCCCCTTTGGTGGCCCCGGAAGTGGCCGCTTTTTCCGACCAGGAGGTGATCGCCTCTTTGAGCGATGAATCCGGCGGCACCGGAGTGGAGGAAGGCCTGGTCTCCACGGCCAAAGGAGAGGGTGAAGCCGCGGGGTAGCTTGATTACGTAAAGACGCGACTTATATTATTAAAGACCTTGACAGCCCGGGGCTGTCAAGGTAGATATAGCAATTCCATTGCGCGGGCCCTTCCTGATTGCCCACGGGGGCAATAAAGGGGGGGATCGTGCTTTGGCAGGGGATTTAGCGCCCCAATAAAAGCCAAGAAAAATCCAGGTATGGCAAGGACTTGAGACACCTGGTCAACAACTAGGAGCTTGGAGGCGATTCGTTGCCCACGATTAACCAGCTCGTGCGCAAGGGGCGCGAGCAGCAGCGCAAAAAGAAGAATACGCCGGCTTTGCAGAGCTGTCCCCAAAAACGCGGGGTCTGCATCCGCGTGTACACCACCACTCCCAAGAAGCCCAACTCGGCTCTTCGGAAAGTGGCCAGGGTCAGGCTGACCAACGGGATCGAAGCCACCAGCTACATCCCGGGCGAAGGCCACAACCTGCAGGAGCACTCGGTGGTTTTGATCCGGGGAGGCCGCGTCAAGGACTTGCCCGGTGTGCGCTACCACGTTATTCGAGGCACTTTGGACGCCGTGGGCGTTGCCGACCGTCGGCAGGGACGCTCCAAATACGGCGCCAAACGTCCCAAGTAAGTTTATGTTACATCTCCCCGTTTCGGCGGGGAGCGGCGATGCCCCTTGCTGCCAACCAAAGGGGCATCTGTCGTGAAGGGCCCCCATAAAAGCGAGAGCGGATAGAGCCCATGCCCAGGAGACGCGAAGTACCAAAGAGGGAGACTTTCCCGGACCCCCGGTTCGGCAGCCAGAAGCTTGCCCGCTTCATCAACAAGCTGATGCTGGCCGGCAAGAAGTCCACCGCCGAACGCATCATGTATTCGGCCCTGGACACCGTGGCCGAACGCACCAGCGAGGATCCCCTGAAGGTCTTTGAAAAGGCCATGGACAACGTGCGGCCCATGATCGAGGTCAAGAGCCGCCGGGTGGGCGGTTCCACCTATCAGGTGCCGGTGGAGATCCGTCCCGAACGGCGTCAGGCCCTGGCCATGCGCTGGCTGATCAACTTCAGCCGCAACCGGGGCGAAAAGACCATGGCCGAGCGCCTGGCCAACGAGCTGATGGACGCGGCCGCCGGCCGGGGCAGCTCGGTGAAAAAGAAAGAAGACACCCACCGCATGGCCGAGGCCAACAAGGCCTTTGCCCACTACCGCTGGTAGGCGCGGTTTTTTGACGAGGTTTATTGGTGGCACGCAAAACTCCCATATCTCGCCAGCGCAATATCGGCCTGATGGCCCATATCGACGCGGGCAAGACCACCACCACCGAGCGCATCCTGTTTTACACCGGGGTGAGCCATCGGCTGGGGGAGGTGCATGACGGCGAGGCCACCATGGACTGGATGGAGCAGGAGCAGGAGCGCGGCATCACCATCACTTCGGCCGCCACCACCTGCTTCTGGAACGGCCACCGCATAAACCTCATCGACACCCCGGGCCACGTGGACTTCACCATCGAGGTGGAGCGCTCCTTGCGCGTGCTCGACGGCGCGGTGGCGCTGTTCTGCGCGGTGGGCGGCGTGCAGCCCCAGTCCGAGACGGTCTGGCGCCAGGCCGAGCGCTACGGCGTGCCCCGCATCGCCTTTGTCAACAAGATGGACCGGGTAGGAGCCGACTGGCGGCGCTGTCTTCAGATGATGACCAGCCGCCTGGGCGCCAACCCCCTGCCCCTGATGATCCCTCTGGGCCAGGGTGAGGATTTCAGCGGCGTCATCGATCTGATCGGCCGCCGCGCCCTTACTTTTGACGATGCGGCCCAGGGTGCCGAGGTGACCGCCGCGCCGGTGCCCGTTGAATTTAGCGATGAGATGGAGGCCGCCCGCACCCAGTTGATCGAGGCGGCCTGTGAGTTTGACGACCAGCTCATGGAGCGCTACCTGGACGGCGCCGAGATCAGCCCGGCCGAACTCAAGGCCGCCGTGCGCAAGGGCGTCCTGGACCTGGCCGTGGTGCCGGTCCTGATGGGCTCGGCCTTCAAAAACAAGGGCATTCAGCCCCTGTTGGACGCGGTGGTGGACTACCTGCCCTCTCCGGTGGACCTGCCCGCCATGGTGGGCCAGGACGAAGAGGGCGACGAGCTCCAGCGCCCGGCCGCCGACGAGGCTCCCTTCGCCGCTCTGGCCTTCAAGTTGATGAGCGACCCCTACGTGGGTCATTTGACCTTCCTCCGGGTCTATTCGGGCACCCTCAACTCAGGCGACACCGTCTACAACGCCTCCAAGGGCAAAAAGGACCGGGTGGGCCGCCTTTTGAAGATGCACGCCAACCAGCGCGAGGAGATCAAGACGGTGCGCGCCGGCGACATCGTGGCCGTGGTGGGGCTGAAAAGCGTCTCCACCGGCGACACCCTGTGCGCGCCGGGTGAGCCCGTGATTCTGGAGAGCCTGTTCGTGCCCGAGCCGGTGGTCAGCGTGGCCATCCAGCCCGCTTCCAAACCCATGGTGGAGAAGCTGGGCCTGGCCCTGGGCCGCATCGCCGCCGAGGACCCCAGCTTCCGGGTGTTCCAGGACCATGAAACCGGCCAGACCGTGATCCGGGGCATGGGCGAGTTGCACCTGGAGATCATCGTCGACCGCCTGCTCAGGGAGTTCCAGGTGGCCGCCGAGGTGGGCGCCCCCCAGGTGGCCTACCGCGAGAGCATCTCCGCCGGGGCCCAGGCGCAAGGGCGCTACGTCAAGCAGTCCGGCGGCCGCGGCCAATACGGCCACGTGGTGCTGGAGATCGCCCCCGGCCAGCCCGGCAGCGGCGTGGTCTTTGAGCAGAAGATCGTGGGCGGCGTGGTGCCCAAGGAATATTTCAACGCCATTGAGCGCGGGGTGAGAGACGCCTGCGCCCGGGGCGTGTTGGCCGGCTTCCCCCTGGAGGATTTGTCCATCAAACTGATCGACGGCTCCTACCACGAGGTGGACTCCAGCGAGCGGGCCTTTTTCATCGCCGCTTCCATGGGCCTCAAAGAGGCCGTGGCCAGCGCCGGCCTGCATCTCAAGGAGCCGGTGATGGACTTGGAAGTCACCACCCCGGAAGAGTATCTGGGCGACGTCATGGGCGACATCAGCTCCCGCCGGGGCAAGATCAAGACCATGGAGGCCCGCCCCGGGGTGCAGGTGGTCAGCGCCAGCGTGCCCCTGGCCACCATGTTCGGCTATGCCGGCGATCTGCGTTCGGCCACCCAAGGCCGCGCCACCTTTACCATGGAATTTTCGCATTACGACCCGGTGCCCGGTTCTCTGGCCAAAGAAGTCATTGAGAACGCCCGGAGTGAGCGTGAGGCCGGCCTGCGTGGCCTGGCCGCCTAGAGGAGGATTTGCTTCATGGCCAAGGAGAAATTTGAGCGGACAAAGCCGCATTGTAACGTAGGCACGATTGGTCACATCGACCACGGCAAGACGACCTTGACGGCCGCGATCA